>NZ_JAALDV010000480.1:2743-4308 GCF_014145045.1 Dietzia sp. DQ12-76 | reverse complement strand
CGCCGGGACACGGACGTCGCTGGCGCTGTCCGGCGAGGTCGCGGCCGCGATGGCCGCGGGGCCCGTCCGCGAGCTCGTGACGCCCGGTCAGACCCACCGCGTGTGGGTCGACCGCCGTGAGGCCCAGTTCAGCTCCTGGTACGAGTTCTTCCCCCGCTCCACGGGCGGGTGGGACGAGCGGGGTCGGCCGGTCCACGGCACCTTCGCGACCTCGCGCGGCTACATCGACCACGCGGCGGACATGGGCTTCGACGTCGTCTACCTGCCTCCGATCCACCCGATCGGGGTGATCAACCGCAAGGGCCGGAACAACTCCCTCACCCCGGAGGAGGGGGACGTCGGGTCGCCGTGGGCCATCGGCTCGGCGGACGGTGGCCACGATGCCGTGCACCCGGACCTCGGCACGATCGAGGATTTCCGCGAACTGGTCGAGTACTCCACCTCTCGCGGCGTCGAGATCGCCCTGGACCTGGCGTTGCAGTGCGCTCCGGACCACCCGTGGGCGCAGGCCCACCCGGAGTGGTTCACGGTGCTCCCCGACGGCCACATCGCGTACGCCGAGAACCCACCCAAGAAGTACCAGGACATCTACCCCGTCAACTTCGACCTCGACCCCGAGGGGATCTACGCCGAGGTGCTCCGGGTGGTGCGCCTGTGGACCTCCCTGGGCGTACGGATCTTCCGGGTGGACAACCCGCACACCAAACCCGCGGATTTCTGGAGCCGCCTGATCGCGGAGGTCAAGCGCACCGAGCCGGACGTGCTGTTCCTCGCCGAGGCCTTCACCCGCCCGGCCCGTCTGTTCGGGCTCGCGAAGCGGGGTTTCTCGCAGTCCTACACGTACTTCACCTGGAAGACCACGAAGTCCGACCTCATCGAGTTCTGCGAGCAGTTGCTGGCGCACGTCGATGAAGCCCGGCCGAACATGTTCACCAACACCCCGGACATCCTGCACGAGTCGCTGCAGCGCGGAGGTCCTGCGATGTTCGCGATCCGGTCGGCGCTCGCGGCCACGCTCAGCCCGGCGTGGGGTGTGTACTCGGGCTTCGAGCTGTTCGAATGGCAACCCGTCGCCGACGGCAGCGAGGAGTACCTGGATTCGGAGAAATACGAACTCCGGCCCCGCGACTTCGCCGGCGCCGAGGCGGCGGGCCAGTCGCTCGCCCCGTGGCTGCGGACCCTGAACCGGATCCGTCGGGAGCACCCCGCCCTCCACCAGCTGCGCACACTGCGTTTCCACGACGTGGACAACGATCAGATCATCGCCTACTCCAAGATCGACCCCGCCACCGGTGACTGCGTCCTGACGGTCGTCTCCCTCGACTCACACGGGGTGCAGGAGGGCACCCTCAGGCTCGACATGGCCGCCCTCGGATACGACGACGACGCCCGGTTCAGCGTCCACGACGAGGTCTCCGGCAGCGAGTTCCACTGGGGCTCGAGCAACTACGTGCGACTCGAGCCGTGGACGGCGGTCGCGCACATCGTCGTGGTCCCACCCTGCGACGAAGCACGTAGGGTCGAACTGACCTACCGCACGCACATCGTGGATTGAGGGACAACGG
>NZ_JAALDV010000480.1:0-2669 GCF_014145045.1 Dietzia sp. DQ12-76 | reverse complement strand
TCCGCCTCCGGCAGACCCGCCACCGGCAGGCCCACCACCACGCCCGACCGGGTTCCTCCACCCGTCGACACGGCGGCCACCTGGCGGACGCCGGAGGACCTCGCCCGGGATACGTCGGGCCGGACCTCGGCTCCGACCGCACCGGTGGGTCCGGCGGGCGAGATCCCCCGCGACGAGTTCGACGCGCTCCGCTCGGGGACCCACCGCGACCCGCATTCGGTCTACGGTGCCCACCGGGCCGGCGGCGGTTCCGTCGTGCGGACCATGCAGCCCGGCGCCACCTCGGTGGAGATCGTGCTCGGCTCCCGCACCGTCCCGATGGAACCGCTCGGCGACGGCGTGTTCGGGGCGATGATGGACGAGCCGGATGTCCCGGACTACCGGTTCCACGTCACCTACCCGGACGGACACACCCGGACCGTCGCGGACGGGTACAGGTTCCTGCCCACCCTGGGCGAGATGGACCTCCACCTGATCAACGAGGGGCGTCACGAGCGATTGTGGACCGTCCTCGGGGCGCACGTCCGCACGTACGACACCCCCGGCGGTCCTGTCACCGGCACGTCGTTCGCCGTCTGGGCCCCGAACGCCCGGGGAGTCAGCGTGGTGGGCGACTTCTGCGGGTGGAACCCCGTCGCCCTGCCCCTGCGCGCGATCGGCGCCTCCGGGGTGTGGGAGGTGTTCGTCCCCGACGTCGCCGACGGCGCGGTCTACAAGTACTGCGTCCGCGGCGCCGACGGCCGGACCGTCGACCACGCCGATCCGCTGGCCGTGGCCACCGAGGTGCCGCCCGCGACAGGGTCCAGGGTCTTCACGTCCGGGTACGCGTGGAACGACGACGAGTGGGTGTCTGCCCGCGCGACCCGTGACCACTCCCGGTCCCCGATGACGGTACTCGAGGTCCACGTGGGCTCCTGGCGGCCGGGGCTGGGCTACCGGGAGTTCGCCCACCAGTTGGCCGACCACGTGGCCGAGACCGGCTTCACCCACGTCGAACTCATGCCCGTCGCCGAGCACCCCTTCGGCGGTTCCTGGGGCTATCAGGTCTCCTCCTACTACGCCCCCACCAGTCGCTTCGGATCCCCGGACGACCTGCGCTATGTGGTCGACCACCTGCACTCGCGCGGCATCGGCGTGCTCATGGACTGGGTCCCCGCACACTTCCCCAAGGACGAGTGGTCCCTCGGCCGCTTCGACGGCACCCCGCTCTACGAACACGCGGACCCCCGCCGCGGTGAACAGCCCGACTGGGGCACCTACGTCTTCGACTTCGGCCGTCACGAGGTCCGGAACTTCCTGGTCGCCAACGCGTTGTACTGGGCCGAGGAGTTCCACGTGGACGGTCTGCGCGTGGACGCCGTGGCCTCGATGCTCTACCTGGACTACTCGCGCAACGAGGGCGAGTGGACCCCCAACCGCTACGGCGGGCGGGAGAACCTCGAGGCGATCTCGTTCCTGCAGGAGGTCAACGCGACCGTGCAGCGGGAGCACCCGGGATTCCTCATGATCGCGGAGGAATCGACCTCCTGGGGCGGCGTCACCGCCCCGACCGATACCGGCGGGCTCGGGTTCTCCATGAAGTGGAACATGGGGTGGATGAACGACACCCTGCGGTACGTCGGACTCGACCCGGTCTACCGGGGCCACCACCACGGCGAGATCACGTTCTCGCTGATGTACGCCTGGAGTGAGCGCTTCGTGCTCCCGCTCAGCCACGACGAGGTGGTGCACGGCAAGGGATCGATGTGGCAGCGCATGCCGGGTTCCTCGTGGGACCGGGCGGCCGGGTTGCGGGGGCTCTACGCCTACATGTGGGCACACCCGGGCAAGAAGCTCCTCTTCCAGGGACTGGAGTTCGGCCAGGTCGGCGAGTGGAACGACGAACAGGGCGTCACCTGGGGGGACCTCGAGGGCTGGGAGGGCGAGTACCACCGTGGCATCCTCGCCTCGGTCCGCGACATGAACGCCCGCTACGCGGAGAACCCCGGCCTCTGGTCGCTCGACGACGACCCGTCGGGATTCTCGTGGATCGATGCCAACGACGCCGACCACAACGCCCTGTCGTTCCTGCGTACGGATCACTCCGGCAGCATCATCGCCTGTGTGGTGAACTTCTCGGGCAGCGCCCTGCACGACTACCGGATCGGTCTCCCCGAGGCCGGGTTCTGGGAGGAGATCCTCAACACCGACGCCGCGGCCTACGAGGGATCCGGTGTCGGCAACCTCGGCGGTGTCGACGCCGAGGATCGGCCACACCACGGCCGCACGCACTCGGCGGGCATCACCGTCGGTCCCCGCGCCACGATCTGGTTGCGCCACACCCGCTGACGGCGGGCGAGACGCCTCAGTACAGCGCGTTGGCGAGGTTGCGGCGGGCGTCCAGGACCCGCGGGTCGTCCGTCGGGAGCGACTCGAGGAGATCGACCAGCCGGGACCGGAGCACCGCCCGGTCGTCGCCCCCGCTCACCCGGATCGCGTCGACGAGGACCGCGAACGCCGACTCGTACTCTCCTCCCACCAGGGCCCTGTCGGCCGCCCGAAGGGCCGCGGGAACCGTGCCCTCGCCGGCATCGGCCTCCTCGGCCGCACGACGAGCGGCCTGCACGTACCTCAGCGCCTCGAGGAGCGAGTGGTCCCGCGGGCGGGAGTCCACCAGCGCGGCGAAGCGC
>NZ_JAALDV010000479.1:0-2319 GCF_014145045.1 Dietzia sp. DQ12-76 | reverse complement strand
GGACGGCCACGTCGCGATGTACATCGGCAACGGCCAACTCGTCGAGGCCGGGGACCCCGTGTCGGTGTCTGCGCTGCGCACCGACAACATCGGTATGTCCTTCCACGGGTTCTACCGTCCGACCGGCTGATGGCGCCCGACACCTGCCGCCACACCGACCCGATGACCGGCGTCGTCGCCGAGGTCGGTACCGACGGTGTGCCGGTGGGTCTGGCCCTGCCCGCCGGGCTGCTCGACCGCCCACCAGCGGACGTGGCGAGGGCGGTGCTGCGCGCCCTCACCGCCGCGGCGGGTGAGGCCCGCGATCTCCTGGACCGGTTGGCCGAAGAGGAATGGGACGGACAGGAGTGGGACCGGGCGCAGTGGCTGGGGGCGGGCGACGAGCCGGACGGGGGGTCCGGGTGAGTGCCGGAGGGCTGGACGTCGATGCCTTTCTCGACCGCCTCCGCGGCATCGCGGCCGAGTGGGAGTCCGCGCACGACCAACTCGAGTCCCTCCGGGTGGTGGCCTCGAGTCGGGACCGGATCGCGACCGCCACCGCCGATTCCGGTGGCACGGTGATCGAGTTGGTACTTGCGACCGGACTCCGCGGGCGCGGGTGCGATGCCGTGGCGTCCGCCATCCTCGAGGCCACGTCTAGCGCGGTCGTCCGGGCCAACACCCGGCGGGCCGAACTGGTCTCGGGGTCGGTCGAGCTCGCGGTCACCGCCCGCAGGCAGACCGACCGGACCCCGGCCGGAGGCCCGTCCCCTGAGCCGGCAGGCGACCAATAGGAAGTCCCGTGGGCGGGCCGTGGCACCCGGTGACGGGCCGTGGATATGCTGACCGGCATGGCCAAGGACATCGTCCCGATCGAGCTCGGTCTCCCTGAGGGAGACGTCACGACACTCTGGGCACCCAGTTGGCGAGAGGACAACGACGACTGGGAGGCGTTCCTCGGGCTCGACGAGGACCTCTATGCGTTCGACTCGACCGCCGAACTCCTCGCCCTGGTCCGGAGCGGCGCACCACACGACCTCCAGGACCACCCCTCCTGGACCGGGTTCGCGGCGTCGGACGTCCTGGCGTTCCGCGCCGCCGAGGAGAACTGTTACGACCTCGTCGGAGTACTCGAACTCCTCGGTGAGAACCCCACGGAGTCGTCGGTCGACGAGATCGATCAGGCCTTCGCGATCGCCCGCTCGATCGGGGAGGTGTGCGAACTGGACACGGTCACCAAGTTCTTCAACGGCAACCCGATCCTGGCCGCGGTCACCCGCGGTATGGACGAGTTCTACGGGCGGGACGGGCTGAAACTGTGGAAATCGATCCGCAAGACCGTCGCGAAGGGCTGGGACGACGTTCTCGACGCGATCCAGGACGTCATGACCACGCCCGAGGTGCGGCCGAACGAGGTCGACCGAGCACGCGCGGACCTGGACGCCGCCGAGGCCGCGCTCCCCGAACCCGCGCCCGAACCCGAAGCCGCCCCGACCGGCTACCCGGAGGGCTCCCTCTGGGAGACGGTCGGGATCGACCCCGTGAAGATCGTCTTCGCCGACCAGGAGTACCTCAGCCTGCGGTGCTACCTGGGCGATCGGCCGGTGTTCCTCGGCGACGGTGACCAGGCGTACGTGTTCACCAGCCCCAGGGGACTGGCCCGGTACCTGGCGGACAACGACGACGAGACCCTCAGCCACGTGGCGACCTACGAGCGCGTCAAGATCGCCGCGACCGACGGCAGCCTGGACATCCACGTGACCGAGGACAACACCTATGTTCTCGCCGGTCTCGACCGCGATATCGAGGTCGGCCCCGGGATGGTCGACGCCGATCAGCTCGGACTGGCGGTCGAACTGATCACCGACCTCGCGACCTACGTGGGCGATTCCGGCCTCGAGGCCGCCGTGACCGGCCGTGGGACCGCGCTGCGCCGATTCCTCCACTACGTCCTCAACCCGGACGACGCCAGGCTGCTCGAGCCCAGTGCCCCGTTCGACGACGAGGCCGGCGAATGGCGCGCCCTGGTCGACGACGTCGAACGCCTGATGACCACCCCCGACATCGCCTGACCTCACCCGGGCTGGCCCGGTCCGGTCCGGACTCACCGAGAAGAGCGTTCCGCACATGTCCACTCGGCCGATGCGGTCGACACACTCTTCTCGATGGGCTGGTCGGTGTTCCGGTGGAATCGGCGGGCCGGCGCCTCACCACCCGCGCAGCCGGTCCACCACCACCCCGGCCGGTCCACGAGCCTCGCCGGGTCCACAGATACCCAGGGCCGACGAGAGCTCGGCGCACGCCGCGGGCAGTCGCGCCGGGTCCCCGGCGTGAACCGTG
>NZ_JAALDV010000478.1:0-4189 GCF_014145045.1 Dietzia sp. DQ12-76 | reverse complement strand
GCGGAGTCGTCAGCGTCGGAGGCGTCCTCCGCCGTCTCGTCGCCGTCCTCGGGTTGGTCGTCCTGGTCGGAGGCGTCTGCGTCTCCGATGACGGCGAGGACCGCGCCGACCTCGACGGTGTCGTCCTCGTCGGCGACGATCTTCTGGATGGTGCCGGCGACGGGGGAGGGGATCTCGGTGTCGACCTTGTCGGTGGAGACCTCGAGCAGGGGCTCGTCGACCTCGACGGTGTCGCCGACGGCCTTGAGCCAGTTGGTGATGGTGCCCTCGGTGACGGATTCGCCGAGTTCGGGCATGGTGACCTCGGTGCCCTTGCCGCCGGAGCCCTTCGAGCCGGAGCCCTTGGTGGCGGAGGACGAGCTGGGCGCGGGCTCGTCTGCCTCGTCGCTGTCCTGATCGGCGGTGTCGGGGGCCTCGTCGGCGGAGTCGTCAGCGTCGGAGGCGTCGTCATCCGAATCGTCGTCGGATCCACCGGAACCGTCGTCGATGACCGCGAGCTCTCCGCCGATCTCGATGGTCTCGTCCTCGTCGGCGACGATCTTGGACAGGGTGCCCGCGGCGGGCGACGGGATCTCGGTGTCGACCTTGTCGGTGGAGACCTCGAGCAACGGTTCGTCGACCTCGACCGTGTCCCCCTCCTTCTTGAGCCAGCGGGTGACGGTGCCCTCGCTCACGGATTCACCGAGAGCCGGCATCTGTACGGAGAAGGCCATGGTGTCGTGACTCCTCAAGAGTTGTGGGCGCTGCCCGCCGGCGCGATCCGCGCCCGCGTGAGCGGCGACATGGTGGTGAGCTGTCAGTTCTGCGACGACCCGGGACCGGACCGCTGTGGCGGTCCGCCCGGACGATCGCCCACCATTGTGCCCTGTACCACCTGCCGGTGTCGTCGGACGCCCCGATCCCGGCGCCAGCGGCCGCCTGAACCGGCCGGCGGCCACGCCATCACCGGTGCTGGCGCTCGGTACGATCGAATGTCACAGACGGCCCCACCCCGGACGGGGGGCCGACGGGAGGAGTCCGACGGTGGCGATCCGCGATCTATTCCGGCGGCGGCGGTCACGGATCCCGGCGGATCCCGCTGACCTCGCCCACTTCCGGTCGTGGTGTGAGACCAGGGTGGGGATCGAGGCGTACCTCGAGCCCGAGACGCTCGTGTCGGTGCCGGGGCTGCTCCTGGTCGCCTTCGACGGCGAGTGGACGCGCCGCCCGGTGGGGGATGTCGCCACCGCGCGCAAGCTCGCCGACGAGCTGGGGATCCCCCTGTACGACGCGATGGAGACCGGGTACCCGGATCGGATGCGGCTCTTCGAGGAGGTCCGCATCTCGCGCGAGCGCAAGGAGAGGGCCCGCCGGCTCCGCGAGCAGATGCGCGGGAATGACCACTAGCAGTGCCGGGCGGTCCGACCGCACATCCGTAGCGCCAAGGCGAGGGACTCCCGCCGGACTAGATGACCACCGTGGTGCCGAGAGGTGCCGATCGAACGATGCCCACTCCGCCGGGGCCGTATCCCACGGAGTCCCGTGGGCGACGGTGTTCGTGTGGTGAGCACCGCTGAGTCTGGCGTCCATCCGACGACGATCGCCCCCGACCGCTCCCATCACTGAGTCGTGACTCTCGAAGGGGCGCACCATCGCCGCCGACGGCCCCCGAGAGTTCGAGATCACCGCGTAACTCATCCTTGATGCTTTTGAAACCTAAGAAGATGCACCGGAAATGCTGCCGTAACAGCAAGGCGACAGTGTGTCTCTGGTCGCTCGAACCACTTGTGGATCACTCCCACAGCGACCGGGTTTCCCTTCCCACTCAGAGAAATGAGCGCACATGCTCCAGATGACAACCCGCCGCAGGGCACGAGCGTTCGTGGCCGCTCTGTCCTGCGCCGGACTCCTGGCCACAGGGCTGCCCAGCACAGCGGCGGGCTCTCCGCTTGACAGCCTCGCCGCCGGCAGTCTCGGATCGAGTACGGGCACGACAGCGCCGGGCGCACCCGAGACTCCGGTCGAGCCCGATCCGGTCGAGCCCGATCCGACTGAGCCGATTGATGACGGGGATCCCACCCTGCCCACCGTGACGGTCGTGGCGACCGGCGGCACCCTCGCCGGCCGGGCGACCACGCAGGACTCGTACTCGAACTACCGCGCCGGAACGTATCCGATGGCCGAGCTCATCCCCGAAATCGCCCCGGCCATCGACCAGATGGCCAACGTGGACATCGTGCAGTTCGGCAACGCCGGTTCAGGCGGTTACACCATCGCGCAGTATCGCGAGCTGACCCTGGCGGTCGAACGAGCACTCGCGAGCTCGGACGCCGTCGTGGTGACCACGGGGACCGACACCATGGAGGAGTTCGGGTACTGGCTCGACGTCACTGTCCAGAGCAAGAAGCCGGTAGTCATCACAGGTGCGATGCGTCCGTGGGCTGCCGGCCCAACCCCGGATGTCGACCCGGTGTTCGGCAGTGACGGCCCCGCCAACCTGCTCCAGTCGATCCGGCTCGCGGCATCTCAGCAGACCTACTGCTTCGGCACCGTGCTGATGCTCAACGACGAGATTCACGCGGCACGCGACGTCACCAAGGGCAACACCATGCGGACCGACACGTTCGAATCCCGGAGAGTCGGCGTTCTCGGGTGGATCGACGGCGATCGGATCAGTCTCCCGCGTGGACCGTCCAGAGTGCTTGACTGCCAGTCCGACCGGTGGTTCACGCCCTTCGACCTGTCGGAGATCTCAGCAGGCGATCTGCCCAAGGTGGAGATCTTCTACAACTACCAGGAGGCCTCCGGGGATGCGATCCGGGGAATGGTCGCCGGTGGGGCGACCGGAATCGTCACCGCCGGTACCGGTGCGGGCGGCATCTCCTCGGCGGCAGGCCAGGCTCGCCGCGATGCCATCACTCAAGGGGTGTGGTTCGTCTCCACCAGCCGCACCGGCTCCGGGACGGTCGGCCCCACCAGTGCTGCGGGGATGATCTCCGGCAACGAGTTGCTTCCGCAGAAGGCCCGGCTGTTGCTCATCCTGAGCCGCGCCTTCACAGACGACATCACCGTCGCCCGGGACTGGTTCGCCACGGCCGGCAATCCCGGGTTCGGCAACGCAACGGCTGCCGTGGACGTGCAGTCGGTCCCGGACGGGGTGCTCGAGCAGGTCGCGTGATCGCACCCCACCCAGCGTGATCGCACCCCGTCCAGAGTGACCCGTGCGGACGATGTCAGCGCCCTGCAGTGGAGAATCGTCGGACACCACTCACCGAGAGGCGATGTCCTCCAGGACCGCGAGCATCGTCCGCACGGGCACCCCGGTCCCCCCCTTGGGCAGGTACCCCTCGGCGCCACCGTCGTTATAGGCCGGGCCGGCCACATCGATGTGGACCCACTCCACGCCCTCGGCGACGAATTCGGAGAGGAACAGGCCAGCGGAGAGCATGCCACCCCAGCGATGCGGGGTCACGTTGGTGAGGTCGGCGACCTCGGAGTCCAATCCGTCACGCAGTTCCTCCGGCAGCGGCATCGGCCAGCCGCCCTCGCCGACCTCGCGGCTGAGTTCGGCCACCCGGTCCCGGAAGTCCTCGGTGCCCATGACGCCGGGGGTCTTCTTGCCCAGGGCCACCATCTGTGCGCCGGTGAGCGTCGCGGTGTCGATGAGGTGTGAGGGGGAGTCCTCGCAGGCCCTGACGATGGCGTCGGCGAGGATGAGTCGGCCCTCGGCGTCGGTGTTCTGCACCTCCACCGTCGTCCCGCCGTACATGGTGAGCACGTCACCGGGGCGGTACGCCGTGGACGACGGCATGTTCTCGGCCATCGGGACGGTGGCCACCACGGTGAGGTCCAGCCCGAGCCGGGCGGCGAGGATGACGGTCGCGACGACGGCGGCCGCTCCGCCCATGTCCATGGTCATCTGCTCCATCCCCGCGGCCGGCTTGATGGAGATGCCGCCGGTGTCGAACGTGACGCCTTTTCCGACCAACGCGACGGTGGGTCGACCCTCGGCCCCGCGGTGGGTGAGACGGACCAGTCGCGGCCCGCGGGACGACCCTCCGCCCACCGCCAGGATGCCGCCGAAGCCGCCCTCCGCGAGAGCGGGCTCGTCCAGGACCTCCACGTCGAGGCCCGCGCCGGCGGCGAGTTCAGCCGCACGGTCCGCGAAGGAGCCGGGGAAGAGCAGGTTGGGCGGGGTGTTGACCAGGTC
>NZ_JAALDV010000477.1:0-2644 GCF_014145045.1 Dietzia sp. DQ12-76 | reverse complement strand
GAGGCGTACATCGCGTGGGTCTGCTCGGCGATCGCCTCCCACGCGAACCGGGTCCGGGCCCGCTCCTGACCGGCACGGCCGTAGGCGGCGGCCTTGGCGGGGTCGGCCACCAGCTCGTTGACCGCGGCGGCGAGGCCGGCCTCGAAGGCGTCCGGGTCCGACTCGTCGTAATGGACGAGGATGCCGGTCTCACCGTCGACGACGACCTCCGGGATCCCCCCGACATCGGAGGCCACGACCGCGGTGTCGCACGCCATCGCCTCCAGGTTGACGATCCCGAGGGGTTCGTACACGGACGGGCACGCGAACACCGTGGCGGCGGAGAGGATCTCGATGACCTCGTCGCGCGGCAACATGTCGCGGAGCCAGAACACGCCGTCACGGGTGGACTGCAGATCGCCGACCAGGGACTCCATCTCGGCCCCGATCTCCGGGGTGTCCGGCGCACCGGCGCACAGCACGAGCTGGGCGTCCGGGTGGAAGTCGCGGGCGGCACGGACCAGGTGGGGCACACCCTTCTGACGGGTGATGCGTCCGACGAACGCGACGATCGGGCGGTCCGGGTCGACACCGTGGCGGCGGAGGACGGAGTCCTCGCCGGTGAAGGTCTCGCCCGGCGACCACACGGAGGTGTCGATACCGTTGAGGATCACGTGGATCTTCTCCGGGTCGACCTCGGGGTAGACGCGGAGGATCTCGTCCTTCATCCGCGCACTCACGGCGACCACCGCGTCCGCGTGTGCGAAGGCGTTGCGCTCGGACCACGACGAGACGCGGTAACCCCCGCCGAGCTGTTCCGCCTTCCAGGGGCGGCTGGGTTCCAGCGAGTGGGCGGACACCACGTGCGGGATCCCGTAGAGCTCCCCGGCGAGGTGGCCTGCGAGGCCCGTGTACCAGGTGTGGGAGTGGACGATGTCCGCCCCTTCCGCGGCCACACACATGCGCAGGCCCGCCGAGAGGGTGCGGATCGCGGGGTTGGCGTGCTCGCCCAGCTCCGGATCAGGGCGGAACGCCCGGGCGGAGTCCCGGTCGGCGCCCATGCACAGGACGTCCACCTCACACAGCGGCCTCAGGGTGGCCACCAGTTCGGTCACGTGGACGCCCGCCCCGCCGTAGACCTCCGGCGGATACTCCCTCGTCATCATCGCTACTCGCACACCGGCCAACCTAGCCGTCCGCGACGTCCCCTGGAGCGTTGCGGGTGAACCCCGCCCGACCACGGGGTGTCCTGCCGGGGCAGAGCGGGGGCAAGTCCCGCGATGGCCCGCGTCGGCGGCCCGGAAATCGTTACGGTGGGGGTGTGAGGAACCAGCCGCACGTCCTAGCAATAGTCCTCGCCGGTGGCGAGGGCAAGCGACTCTTTCCGCACACGGCGGACCGCGCCAAACCAGCGGTCCCGTTCGGCGGGTCCTACAGGTTGATCGACTTCGTCCTGAGCAACCTCGTCAACGCCGGCTTCATGCGGATCTGCGTCCTCACCCAGTACAAGTCGCACTCCCTCGACCGGCACATCTCGCAGGTGTGGCACATGAGCGGGATGGGTGGTGAGTACATCACCCCCGTCCCCGCGCAGCAGCGGCTCGGACCCCGGTGGTACACCGGTTCGGCGGACGCCATCCTCCAGTCGTTGAACCTGGTCTACGACGAGAGGCCCGACCACATCGTCGTCTTCGGGGCGGACCACGTGTACCGCATGGATCCCCGTCAGATGCTGGAGCACCACATCGAGACGGGAGCCGCGGTCACGGTCGCCGGGATCCGGGTCCCGCGACGTGAGGCCTTCGCCTTCGGTTGCATCGACGCGGGGGAGGACGACCTGATCCGCGACTGGGTCGAGAAGCCCTCCGATCCACCGGGCACCCCGGACGACCCCGACGCGACCTTCGCCTCGATGGGCAACTACATCTTCACCGCGGACGCGCTCGTCGACGCCCTCAAGGCCGACGCGGAGAAGCCGGATTCCACCCACGACATGGGCGGGGACATCATCCCCGCGCTGGTGGAACAGCAGCGCGCGTACGTGTACGACTTCGCGCGGAACCGGGTCCCCGGCGAGACGGAGCGCGACAGGGGGTACTGGCGCGACGTCGGGACCATCGACGCCTTCTACGACGCCCACGTGGATCTGGTCTCGGTGCACCCGGTCTTCAACCTCTACAACAAGCTGTGGCCCATCCGTACGCAACAGGACAACCTGCCGCCCGCCAAGTTCGTCAACGGTGGGATGTCCCAGGAGTCGATGGTGGGGGCGGGCACGATCATCTCCGCGGCCACCGTGCGCAACTCCGTGGTCTCCAACAACGTGGTCGTGGAGGACGGCGCCGTGGTGGAGGGCAGCGTGCTCATGCCCGGAGTCCGGATCGGCCGCGGCGCCGTGGTGCGCAAGGCGATCGTGGACAAGAACTGCCAGATCGGCGCGGGTGATGTGATCGGGGTCGACCACGAACGCGACCGCCTGCGGTTCCCCGTCAGTGCCGGCGGCGTGGTGAGCGTGTCCAAGAATTCGGTCACGTCGCTGCCGGGCTGAGACGGCGCCACGGGCGCCGGCCGGCCGCCGCCCGGTGCGGTGTGGATCAGAGCGTGACGACGGTCAGCCCGCCGCCGACGGGCAGGACGGTGGCGTGAGCGTGCTCGGGCAGATCCG
>NZ_JAALDV010000476.1:0-1185 GCF_014145045.1 Dietzia sp. DQ12-76 | reverse complement strand
CGCCACCGCGCCGCCGATGCCGCCCGACGCGCCGGTGACCAGGACGGCTCCCGGCCGGCGGCCCGCGGTCATCGGAGATCGGTCTTGAGGATCTTGCCCGAGGCGTTGCGCGGGAAGGACTCCACGAACTCCACCTCGCGCGGGCGTTTGAAGTTGGCCAGGCGCTCGCGGCAGAACTTGAGGACGTCCTCCTCGGTGAGCGACGAGCCCTCGCGGCGCACCACGAAGGCCTTGCCGACCTCGCCCATCCGGTCGTCCGGGACGCCGATGACGGCGGTCTCGACCACTCCGTCCAGGCGCGCGAGCGTCTGTTCGACCTCGGCGGGGTAGACGTTGAACCCGCCGGTGATGTACATGTCCTTGAGCCGGTCGGTGATGCGCAGGTTGCCGCGGGAGTCGATCTCGCCGACGTCGCCCGTGTGGAGCCAACCGTCGGGGTCGATGGTCGACGCGGTGTTCTCCGGGTCGTCGAGGTACCCCTGCATGACCATCTCGCCGCGGGTGAGGATCTCACCCTTCTCGCCGATACGGATCTCCATGCCGGGGTAGGCGCGCCCGCACGTGGTGGCCACGGTGACGTCGTCGTCGTCCGCGGTGGTGGTGGTGATGAAGCCCATCGTCTCGGTCTGTCCATACGCGGTGAGTACCGTCTCCAGCCCGAGGTCGGACTGCATCCTCTCGACCAGGATCACCGGGACGACCGAGGCGCCGGTCACCGCCAGCCGAAGGGAGGACAGGTCGAACTCCGCCCTGTCGGGGGCGTCGAGGATGGTCTGGAAGATCGTGGGGGCGCCCGGGAGGACCGTGGCGCCCTCATCCTGTACGAGCCGCATGGTCTCGGTGGGTGAGTACACGGCCAGCGGGATGACCGTCGCGCCGAAGAGGACGCAGACCAGGAAGCCGGCCTTGTAGCCGAAACTGTGGAAGAACGGGTTGACGATGAGGTAGCGGTCGCGCTCGGTGAGCCCACCGTTCGATCCCCACGCCCGCGCCCCGGCGACCGTCTGCCGGTGCAGCGCCACCACACCCTTGCTCTTGCCGGTGGTGCCCGAGGTGAACAGGATGTCGGCGACGTCGTCGCCCGTCACCGCGTCCGCCCGGGCGTCCGCCTCCGCGAGCGAGGCGGCGGTGGCCTCCGCCTGCAGGTCGGTGACGTCGACGACGGCGAGGTCGGCGGTCGCGGTG
>NZ_JAALDV010000475.1:0-1232 GCF_014145045.1 Dietzia sp. DQ12-76 | reverse complement strand
TCAGGGCCACGCGGCCAGGACCGTGCCGGAGTTCACCCTCAGGGCGCATCACCGCAGCGCGTACCTGTTCCAGGCGGACAGGCATCCGCACGCCTGGCAGGCCCCGTTACGCTGGGCCCTCCGCGTGGGTCTCGCGCTACGGTGCCGACTCGCGATCCGATCCGCCCGGCGTGGCCTTCGCTGACGCGGACGACGAGACCATCCACCGGCCCGGACGGGCCGCGCCAGCGCGCGGCCCGGGGGCCACGACATCGGGAGCAGGACTGTGACCTCGACGACCCCCTCCGGCGCCGCGCCGCGCGATCTGATCCCAGACACCGAGGCGGTGGTCCTGGTGGGCGGGAAGGGGACCCGCCTGCGCCCACTGACGATCTCGGCGCCCAAGCCCATGCTGCCCACGGCCGGCGTGCCCTTCCTCACCCATCTGCTGTCGAGGATCCGGGCGGCGGGCATCCGGCGGGTGGTGTTGGGTACGTCGTTCAAAGCCGAGGTGTTCGAGGAGCATTTCGGTGACGGGTCCGACCTCGACCTGGAACTGACGTACGTGGTGGAGACCGAGCCGCTGGGGACGGGCGGCGGCATCCGCAACGTTCTGGACGAGCTCACCGCATCGACGATCATGGTGTTCAACGGCGACGTGCTGGGCGGTACCGATCTCACCCGGATCCTCGACCTGCACCACGCCAGGAACGCGGACCTGACGATGCACCTTGTCCGCGTCTCCGATCCCCGTGCGTTCGGTTGTGTGCCGACCGATGACGACGGCCGGGTCCTGGAGTTCCTGGAGAAGACGCAGGACCCGCCGACCGATCAGATCAACGCCGGCTGCTACGTCTTCCGGCGTGAACTGATCGCGCAGATCCCCGAGGGCGTCCCCGTCTCGGTGGAGCGCGAGACCTTCCCGCAGCTGCTCGCCGAGGGCAAGCGGGTCTACGGTTTCGTCGACTCGGCGTACTGGCGGGACATGGGCACGCCCGAGGACTTCGTCCGCGGGTCCTCGGACCTCGTCCGCGGCATCGCGCCGTCGCCTGCACTCGAGAGTCATCACGGCGAGGCGCTCGTCCACGAGGGTGCGGGGGTCGGCGCCGGGGCGGTCCTCATCGGGGGAACCGTGGTCGGTCGCGGCGCCGAGATCGGGGCCGGAGCCCGGCTGGACGGCGCCGTGGTCTTCGACGGCGCCCGTATCGAGGCCGGGGCGACGGTCGAACGGTCGATCATCGGCTTCGGCGCGC
>NZ_JAALDV010000474.1:0-3867 GCF_014145045.1 Dietzia sp. DQ12-76 | reverse complement strand
GCGGGTTCGCCGGTGGGGCGCCCGGCGGCGCGCCGCGTGCGGCTGCGACCCCGGTTGGTGGTCGGGTCTTCTGTCATCTGATGACTCCTGCTCTGTGCAGCAGCGACGCCAACGCGTCCTGTTGCTCGGTGGTGGGTGGTAACTGCGGGAGTCGCGGCGCTCCGGCCGGGATCCCGAGAAGTTCTAGAGCTGCTTTGGACATCGACACGCCACCGAGAGCCCGTTGGGCGTCGAAGAGCGGGAGGAGTCCGAGGTTGATGTGACGCGCGGTGTCGATGTCGCCCGCGAGGAACGCACGGCGCAGTTTCACGAGATGCGCGGCGGCCACGTGGCCGATCACGCTGACGAAACCGCTGGCTCCCACGGCCAACCACGGGAGGTTGAGCTGGTCATCTCCCGAGTAGTAGACGAGGTCACAGTGGGACATCACGGTGACCGCGTCATGGAAGTCACCCTTGGCGTCCTTGACGGCGACGATATTGGGGTGGGACGACAGCCCGATGAGCGTCTCCGCCTGTATCGGGACCACCGACCTCGGTGGGATGTCGTAGAGCATCACCGGTCGATCGGTGGCGTCGGCGACCGCCCGGAAATGGGCGTCGAGGCCGGCCTGGGTGGGCTTGGAATAGTACGGCGTCACCACGAGCATGCCGTGCGCACCGACTGACGCCGCCTGCCGCGCGAGGTGCACGGAATGCGCGGTGTCGTATGTCCCGACCCCGGCGACCACGAACGCCCTGTCCCCCACCGCGGCCAGAACGGCTTCGAGAACCGCGATCTTCTCCGCGTCCGTGGTGGTGGGCGACTCTCCCGTGGTCCCGGAGACGACGAGACCGTCGCACCCGGAGTCCACGAGGTGCTGCGCGACACACGCGACGGTCCTCAGGTCGACGTAGCCATCGGACCCGAAGGGAGTGACCATCGCCGTGAGCACCGTGCCGAACGGAGTGGGGCGCCCGGGCGGGGAGAGTGCCTGTCGACCGTCCGCCGACGTCGGGCCCCCTGTGGTCACGTGTGTCATGGCCTCCCAGACTACCCTCAGACCACGGGAAGTCCCGATTCCGACCCGGCGTTACGGATCACCCCTCCAGGACGTAGGGACTCACCGCGATCTCCGAACCGTCCTCGAGCGAGGTGATCTCGAAGTCTGCGAACACCGCCGGCGCAGCCGCGCGTAGTTGCCGCAGGACGTCGATGGCCAGCCCGCGGATCTCGGTGTCCGCGTGCTCGGTCGCCCTCATCCCGATGAAGTGGCGCCACGAGCGGTAGTTGCCGGTGACCACGATCCGGGTCTCGGTCGCGTTGGGCAACACCGAACGCGCGGCCTGTCGCGCCTGCTTGTGCCGCAACATCGGGTTGGGAACGTCGGCGAATCTCTCCTCGAGCTTGGAGAGCATCTCCGCATACGCCTCCCGGGACGCGTCGGTCGCCCGGCGGAAGATCTCCACCAGTTCCGGGTCCTCCGCGATCGCCGGCGGGGGCACCACCTTCGAATCGTGCTCCGGGACGAACCGCTGCGACAGCTGACTGTAGGAGAAGTGTCGGTGCCTGATGAGTTCGTGGGTGCACGATCTGGAGATGCCCGTGATGTAGAACGTCACACTCGCGTGCTCGAACACCGAGAGGTGCCCCACCTCGAGAATGTGCCTCAGGTAGCCGGCGTTCGACGCCGTGCGCGGATTGGGCTTGTCCCAGCTCTGATAACAGGCCCGACCCGCGAACTCGGCCAGTGCGGATCCGCCGTCGGCGTCCGTCTCCCACCCGATCTCGTCGGGTGGCGTGAACGCGGTGTGCGCGACCATGCGGACCTGCCGCCGGACGAGCTCGGACATGGTGGACTCCTCGTGGTGTCGTGTCGCCCGGCGGGTCAGCCGAGAAGGTGTGCGGCCACCGTCGCGGCGATCTCGGACGCGGCGTCGAGATCCTCGCCGCCGGGCTCGCCGGTCAGATGAAGGGCCGGCGCCACCGGTCGCAGATCCCACCCGGTGGTGATCCGCTCGACCGAGGTGACGGCCCCCGACGTGTCGTCGTCCCCGTGCACGCACAGTGCGAAGGGCCGACCGGCCACGGCGCCCTCGCACGTGTAGTAGGTGCGGTCGAAGAAGTGCTTGAGCGCACCTGACATGTAACCGAAGTTCGCCGGGGTGAGCAGGACGTATCCGTCCGCCCGGAGTACGTGGTCGTCGGTCGTGGCCAGAGCGGGTACCGACTCCACCTCGACTCCCTCGAGTTCGGGATGCGCGAGCCCGCGCTCCAGGGCTTCCAGTATGCGGCGGAGCCTCGGGGACGGTGCGTGGTGGACCAGGAGAACGGCGCTCATCGCTGATCCCGGGCACCGGAGGTGTCCGCCTCGTGCAGAGTGATGGCCACCCGCATGATCTCCCGGGCGCGGGCGCGGTCGCCCGCATGGTCATACGCCCGGGCCAGACGATAGTTGGTGCGCCAGTCGTCCGGGGCCGCCTGGTACTCGGCACTGACCCGGTCGAACAGCTCATCCGCCGCGGCGTGCTCGAGACGCCCGGAGGGACGGTGGTCCAGGGTGGAGACGTCGAGCTCTATTCCCTCCGCGGCGGCGGCGGCGGAGATCTTCTGGAGTTCGAACCCGTTCCGCAGGATCGCCCACGTCGCCCAAGCCCCGACGGCGGTCAGCAGGATGATCCCGACCCCGAGCCCACGCATGGCGAGGTACTCGGATCGGCTGACCATGGACCACCCGAGGTACAGCAGGTACCCGAACGCCACCACCAGACCGACCGCGGTGAGGGCCATGACCAGGGGCTTGACGACTCTGTCCACGGTCGGCCTACAGATCCATGAAGGCGTCGAGCCCCACGGTGAGTCCGGGCACACGCGAGATGGAGCGCACCCCCAGGAGGACGCCGGGCGCGAAGGAGGAGCGGTCGAGGGAATCGTGCCGGATCGTCAGGGTCTCCCCCTGGGTCCCCAGGATCACCTCCTGGTGCGCGACCAGGCCGGTCACCCGGACCGAGTGCACCCTCACCCCACCGACGTCGGCGCCCCGCGCCCCCTCCAGCTCCGTGGAGGTGGCGTCCGGGCATGGTCCCATCCCGGCGGCGGTGCGGGCGGTGGCCATCATCTCGGCGGTGCGGTGTGCCGTTCCCGACGGGGCATCGGCCTTGTTCGGGTGATGGAGTTCCACGATCTCGGCCGAGGGGAAGTACCTGGCGGCCTGGACAGCGAAGCGCATCATGAGGATCGCTCCGATGGCGAAGTTGGGTGCCACGAGGACCCCGGTGTCCGCATGAGACGAGAGCAACCCCCGCAGGGTGTCCAGACGTTCGTCGGTGAATCCGGTCGTGCCGACCACCGCGTGGATGCCGTGCGTGATGCAGAACTCGAGGTTGTCCATCACCACGTCGGGGTGGGTGAAGTCGACGACCACCTCCGCTCCGGCATCGGTGAGCATCCCCAGGGGGTCACCGTGGTCCACCTCGGCGACGAGTTCGAGGTCCTCCGCCGCGCGGACCGCCTCGCAGATCGCCGTGCCCACCTTGCCGCGTGCACCGAGCACACCGACCTTCGTCACCGTCATCGTCTCCTCAGTCTCCTCACTGGTCGCCGACCCGCCCACCAGCCTATCCGCCCACCCGGGCCAGGAGACCCGCCGCACCCTCGGTGCCGGGCATGCCCGGACCCACGGCCGCCAGACACCACGGAGCGACCTCGCCCGTCCAGTAGTCCGCGACGTCGTCGCGGCGCACCGCGCGCAGGCGGGACAGCGAGTCGGCGACGGTCACCACCGCGTCGCGGTCCAGCAGGTGGCGGCCGATCCGCGTCATCCGCGACAGGGGATCGTCCAACCCCAGCCGGATCGACCCGGTGAGGTGCCCGATCGCCCGGTCCACA
>NZ_JAALDV010000473.1:0-2159 GCF_014145045.1 Dietzia sp. DQ12-76 | reverse complement strand
TCCAGCCGGTCGCGGCGGGTGAGGTCGGCGAGATCTGCGTGCGCCTGCCCAGCCCCAACGCGTTCCTGCGCTACTGGAACGCGCCCGACAAGACCGCGGAGAAGACCGCCGGTGGAGTGCTGCACACCGGGGATCTGGCGCGGGTCGACGAGAGGGGGAGCTTCTGGTTCTCCGGCCGCAACGACGACCTGATCTCCTCGTCCGGCTACCGCGTGGGCCCCGGCGAGATCGAGGACCAGATCCTGCGCCACAGTGGGGTCGGGATGGTGGCCGTGATCGGCGTGCCGGACGAGCTGCGCGGAGAGGCGATCGTCGCGTACGTCGTCCCCGCCGAGGGGACCAGCGGCACCGACGAGTTGGCCCGCGAGATCCAGGCCCTGGTCAAGGAGCGACTCGCCTTCTACCAGTACCCGCGGGAGGTGCGGTTCCTCGACGAGCTCCCCACCACCAACACCGGAAAGATCCGCCGCGCCGCGCTGCGTAACGACCACAACCGACCGACCCCTGAGGATCCCTCATGAACAACCCCGTCGTCATAGGCGTCGTGCTCGCCTATTTCGTGCTCATGTTCGCCATCGGCGCGTGGGCCAACACCAAGATGAAGTCGGCCAAGGAGTTCCTCGTCGCGGGGCAGTCCCTGGGCTTCTTCGTCATGGCCATCGCCAGCTTCTCCTCCATCCAGTCCGGCTGGGGCATGGTCGGCGGAACCGGCCAGACCTACGCCTGGGGCCTGCAGGCGCTCATCGCCGTGGGGCTGCTCGCGCCCTTCGGCTTCGCCGTCGCCTGGTTCCTGCTGGGCAGCCGTCTCAACTGGATCGGCAAGAAGCACCGCGTCTACTCGGTGCCCGACCTCATCCGGGTCCGGTTCCAGGACCGGACCTCACACGCCACCATGTCGGTCGCGATCTTCATCGCCTCGATCGCGTACATGACCGCCCAGGTCACCTCGATCGGCGTGATCATCTCGCTGCTGCTGGGCACCTCGATCCCCACCAGCGTGTGGATCGGATCGATGGTCGTGGCCGCGTACACGATGGCCGGCGGCATGCTCGCGGCCGTGTGGACCGACCTCGTGCAGGGCGTGCTCATGGTGGTCATGTCCGTGGGGCTGTTCTTCTTCGCCGTCCAGGTGGCCGGCGGCTGGCTCCCCATGCTCGACACCATCTCGGCAGGCCGCGCGGAGATGCTCTCGATCGACGGCGTCCAGGCGCCGACCTACATCTTCGCCTTCGGGCTGTTGATCTTCGTAGGCGCCGTGGGCCAGCCGCAGCTGCTCACCAAGTTCCTCATGCTCCGCGACATGACCCAGCTCAAGTGGGGTGCGGCCGTGGCGGGCATCGCCTACGCCATCACCACCCTGTTCTCCGTCGGCATCGGCCTGGCCACCCGCTCCATGACCCTCACCGGCGACGCGCCCGAGCTCGAGAACATCGACGACACCGCCATCTGGTTCCTCGACTCGGTGACCAACCCGATCGTCGGCGGCATCGCGCTGACCGGCCTGCTGGCGGCCATCATGTCCTCGGCCTCGAGCTTCATCACCATCGGCGCGTCGTCGATGATGCGCGACCTGCCCGGCGCCTTCGGCATCAAGGTGGTCCGCGAGCTGCTGTGGAGCCGGATCGCGAGCCTCACCCTGGTGGTGCTGTCGGTCCTGCTCACCCTGTTCCTCTCGCAGGTGGTGTTCCTGCTCGGCGCGCTGGGCTGGGCCGCCTTCGCCGCCGCGATCGTCGGGCCGGTGGTCATGTCCATCTACTGGCATCGCGCCACGGCCACCGCCGCGACCGTGACAGTGGCGTTCGCGATCCTCGGCAACATGATCATCACCTCCCTGGCCGCGCGGGACATCATCTCCGTTCCCGCGTTCATGCAGGTCGGCGGCATCTCGCTGCTCGTGTCGATAGTGCTGTTCTACGTGGTGTCGCTGATGACCACCAACCGGCACCCCGACGCCACCCTGGAGTTCCTCTACGGCGGCCGGAGTTCCGTGACCGACCCGCGGCTCAGCGGCGGGGCCGCCCCGACTGCGGACACCACCACCGCGGCGTCCCAGGCCGGCTCGACCGCAGCGTCCCGTCGGGCCACCTCCACCGCAGTGTCCTCCCGGGCTGCCTCCACCGAAAGGAACGACCATGTCTGATCACGCTTCTGATCCCGCT
>NZ_JAALDV010000472.1:7585-11120 GCF_014145045.1 Dietzia sp. DQ12-76 | reverse complement strand
CCCACGGTCCGCGCCGGGCGGCCGGCACGCGGGCCCAGCGCTCCTCGGTGCGGTGCATGGCCACGGCGACGAGTGCACCCTCGGGCGCCGGGGTCGCGGTGTAGTCGTCGAGGGTCCGATCGAGCAGACCCGTGTCGAGGTCGCCGGCGACGACCTCCGGCTGGGAGAGCAGGAACCGGCAGAAGTCGATGTTGGTTCTCAGTCCGAGGACATGGGTGTCGGCGAGCGCGGCGTCGAGTCGGGCCAGCGCCTCGGCCCGGTCGGTGCCGTGGGCGATGACTTTACCGAGCATCGGGTCGTAGTCGCTTCCGACGACCGTGCCGACGCGCAGGCCGGAGTCCACCCGGATGCCGTCGCCCGAGGGTTCCTCCAGCCCGAGCACGGTTCCGCCGGTCGGGAGGAAGCCCTTGGCCGGGTCCTCGGCGTAGACGCGGGCCTCGATCGCGTGGCCGGTGAGGGTGATGTCCTCCTGGCGCAGGGTCAGCTCCTCGCCCGCGGCGATGCGGACCTGCCAGTCGACCAGGTCCACGCCGGTGACCATCTCGGTGACCGGGTGCTCGACCTGGAGCCGGGTGTTCATCTCCATGAAGAAGAACTCGTCCGGGGCGTGGGCGGAGACGATGAACTCGACCGTGCCCGCACCCACGTAACCGACCGAGCGGGCGGCGTCGCACGCGGCGGCACCGATCCGCTGGCGGGTGACCTCGTCGAGCAGCGCGCTGGGCGCCTCCTCGATGACCTTCTGGTGGCGGCGCTGCAGCGAGCACTCACGCTCACCCAGGTGGATGACGTTGCCGTGGGTGTCGGCGAGGACCTGGACCTCGATGTGTCGCGGGGTGTCGACGAACCGCTCGAGGAACAGGGTGTCGTCGCCGAACGCACCCGCGGACTCGCGGCGGGAGGAGTCGAGCGCGGCGCGAAGGTCCTCGGGTCGCTCGACGCGTCGCATGCCCTTGCCGCCGCCGCCCGCGGACGGCTTGACGAGGACCGGGTATCCGACCTCGTCGGCGCCGGCCACCAGCTCGTCGTCGGTCAGTCCCGGACGCGAGATCCCGGGCACGGTCGGTACGTCCCGGGCGGACACCGCCGCCTTGGCGGTGATCTTGTCGCCCATCGTCTCGATCGCGGTGGCCGGTGGCCCCACGAAGATCAGGCCCGCCTCCTCCAGCGCCCGCGCGAACCGGGAGTTCTCCGACAGGAACCCGTAGCCCGGGTGGACCGCCTGGGCGCCGGTCCGGCGGCAGGCGTCGATCACCTTGTCGATGTCGAGATAGGACTGTGAGGCCTGGGCCGGGCCCAGGCGGACCGCCGCGTCGGCCATGCGCACGTGCAGCGCATCGGCGTCCGCGTCGGAGTAGACGGCGACCGAGCGGATCCCCGCTGCCCGCAGGGAGCGGATCACGCGGCAGGCGATCTCCCCGCGATTGGCCACCAGAACGGTGTGGAGTTTCTGGGACAGTTCCTCTGACATGGGGCTTCTCACATCCTGAAGACGCCGTTGTTGACCGGCTGGAGGGGGGCGTTGGCGGCGGCCGCGAGTGCCAGGCCGAGGACGGTGCGGGTGTCGGCGGGGTCGATGATCCCGTCGTCCCAGAGGCGGGCCGTGGAGTAGTAGGCGGTGGACTGCTCCTCGAACTGCTCGCGGATGGGTGCGGTGAACTCCGCCTGCTGCTCGTCGGTCCACTCCCCGCCCGCCTTGGTCACCTGCGCGGCGCGCACCGACGCGAGGGTGTCCGCGGCCTGGGGACCGCCCATCACGGCGATCCGGGCGTTGGGCCACATCCACAGGAATCGCGGTGAATAGGCGCGGCCACACATGGAGTAGTTGCCGGCACCGAAGGACCCGCCCACCACGATCGTGAACTTGGGCACGCGTGCGCACGCCACCGCGGCGACCATCTTGGCGCCGTTCTTGGCGATGCCGCCCGCCTCGTACTGGCGTCCGACCATGAACCCGGTGATGTTCTGGAGGAAGACCAGCGGGATCTTGCGGCGGTCGCACAGTTCGATGAAGTGCGCGCCCTTGAGGGCGGATTCGGAGAAGATGACGCCGTTGTTGCCGATGATCCCCACCGGATGACCGTGGATCCGCGCGAACGCGGTGACCATCGACGTGCCGTAGTCCTTCTTGAACTCCGTGAACTCACCACCGTCGACGACCGTGCCGATGATGTCGCGCACGTCGTAGGGCTGCCGGGAGTCGACCGGGACGAGGTCGTAGAGATCCGTCTGTGGACGAACCGGCTCGCGGGGCTCGAGGACCTCCCAGTCCGGCTCGGGGGCCGGCGGGCAGGTCGCGATGATCTCGCGGACCTTCATGAGCGCGTCGTAGTCGTCGTCGGCGAGATGGTCCACCACACCCGAGGTCTTGGCGTGCAGGTCGCCGCCTCCGAGCTCCTCGGCGGTGACCTCCTCCCCGGTGGCGGCCTTCACCAGCGGCGGACCGGCGAGGAAGATCGTGCCCTGGTTGCGCACGATCACGGCCTCGTCACTCATCGCCGGGACGTAGGCGCCGCCGGCGGTGCACGAGCCCATCACCGCGGCGATCTGCGGGATGCCCCGGGCCGACATGGTGGCCTGGTTGTAGAAGATGCGGCCGAAGTGGTCCCGATCGGGGAACACGTCGTCCTGCTGGAGCAGCATCGCCCCGCCCGAGTCCACCAGGTAGATGCACGGCAGGTTGTTGGCCAACGCCACCTCCTGGCCGCGCAGGTGCTTCTTGACGGTCATCGGGTAGTAGGTGCCGCCGGAGACGGTCGCGTCGTTGGCGATCACCAGGCACTCGCGTCCGGACACGCGGCCGATCCCGGCGACGACCCCGGCGCCGGGCGCCTTGCCCCCGTACATCTCCTCCGCCGCCAGCGGGGACAACTCGAGGAACGGGCTACCCGGGTCCAGGAGGACGTCGACCCGCTGGCGGGCGAGGAGCTTCCCGCGCTCGAGGTGACGGGCCCGGGCCTTCTCACCGCCGCCCATCGAGGCCCGATCGAGGCGGTCGCGGAGGTCGGCGAGCAGTTCCTCGTGCGCCTGGCGGTTGGTGGTCGGGCTATCGGTGGACGGGCGATCGGTGGTCGCGGAAGACATCAGCGCCGCTCCCTTTCAGTTAAGTCGGATTAACTGAGTTCGACCATAGTGCCATGGCTCACAGATGTCCAGAAGGGGTGCCGCGACCCGCGCGGCGCGGCACGGCAAGGCCACGCCGATCGCCGTGAAAGCAGGATCGGAAGCGGAGCGAAGAGCAGGTCAGGTGCTTAGGCTAACCTGGGCTAGCACAGGCTCTCCTTGCTTGCAAGTCGGCCTGATCGGGGGTTGACTCGGTGACACCCGACCGGATCGACTCACCGGCCGGATCGCCACACCGACGCGAGGAGCAACCGACATGGCCACTCTCACCGGAATCAGCAACTGCACGGTCACCACGTGCTCGTTCAACGCCGACGCCGACTGCACGGCCCCGGCGATCACCGTTGCAGGATCACCCGACCATGCCGAGTGCGGGACGTTCATCTCGCTCGACGTGCGGGGCGGACTGCCC
>NZ_JAALDV010000472.1:0-7525 GCF_014145045.1 Dietzia sp. DQ12-76 | reverse complement strand
TCCCCTGCCAGCGCGTCGAGTGCGCGCACAACAAGGATCTGCTCTGTTCCGCGGAATCGGTGACGATCGGCTCCGGCGCCGACACCGCCGACTGCCTGACCTACTCCCCGGCCTAGGGGACCACGGACGTAGACGGTCAGCGGCGTGGACGGTCAGCTCGCCCGGGCCACGTACTGACCCATCTCCCGGACCACGTCCCCGAGGCTCTGCGCACGGGTCATGAACGGCAGGTGCACCACGTCGGCGTCGCGCCCGAGTGCGGTGAGCAGGTGGAGGCCGTCCGGGTCGACGCCCAGGACGAACGGCGGATGAGCCGGGTCGCCCGACCCGGCCAGGATCGCCAGGTGTTCCCCGAAGCGCGCCCGGATCTCGTCTGCGAGACCGGGCGCCTCGGCGGCCAACGGGTCCGAGGGAACCGAATCCAGGTCGCGCGCGTGGACCGTCCCCTGGTGCCCGAGCCGACGCACCTGAAGTTCGTCGAGGTCGATCTCGATCTCGACGACCCACCCCTCACCCTGTCGTGCGGACCGCGCGATGCCGAACCCGTACAGGCTGGCCACGTGCACCTTCGCCTCCACGATGGGGGCGAACTCGTCGATCATCACGACCACCTCGACCGACGCCCCCGGCTCCACGATCAGGCCGGACCACGGCGCGGGAGCCCCGGTGACCACGATGGACCCGCCACCGACCCAGCGGTGCTGCGCGGAGACCATGACATCCGAGCGGTTCCGGGTCCCCCGGACGGCGACCGTGGCGACACCTGACCCGTCCAGAAGACGTCGGG
This sequence comes from Dietzia sp. DQ12-76, assembly GCF_014145045.1. Lineage (NCBI taxonomy): Bacteria > Bacillati > Actinomycetota > Actinomycetes > Mycobacteriales > Dietziaceae > Dietzia > Dietzia sp. DQ12-76. Next base: position 6,738 of record NZ_JAALDV010000472.1, on the reverse strand, counting down.
CGCCGTGCGCGACCGGATCCGACGCGGGCGGCTGGGCGATCGGGGGCTCGATCTCGTTCTCGGCGGGATTCGGTGCCATCGTTCACCCTCCACGGGTCGCCTGCTGAGGGGCGAGGTCTCGACGGCGAGGTTTAGGTGACCCTCGCCTAAGTTAGGTATCCCTAAAGTGCCTGAGCGGACCGGGCGCTGTCAAGTGGACGCCCTAGACTGGTGGCGTGACCGACACCACAACCGACGCCACCACCGGCGAGAGCCCCGCCCTCGCCCCCGCCGAGATGCCGCGGCGCGTGCACGCCTTCCGGGACGACGCGCTCGGGTACGACGACGCCTCGGCCCTCGCGGACCGTGTCCGCAGGCGGGAGGTCTCGCCCACGGAGCTGGTCGAGGCCGCCATCGATCGGTGCACAGCCGTGGACCCCGTACTGGGGGCCCTGGTGCACACCGACTACGACCGCGCTCGTCACCGGGCATCGTGGGTCCGCGAGTCTCATCTCTCGGCCCCCCTCGCCGGCGTTCCGTCCGCGTTCAAGGACGCGGTCCGGGTGGAGGGCCTGCCCATGACGCTCGGGTCCTCGGCGGTGCCCACCCGTCCGGCCCTCCACGACGGCCCCTACGCACCCCTGTTCCGCGCGACCGGGCTCATCCCGCTGGGAACGACCGCGATGCCACCCTTCGGCTGGACCGCCGCCACCGAACGGCAGGGGGGTCTCGTCACCCGCAATCCGTGGGACACCGCCCGCACCAGCGGGGGGTCCTCGGGAGGATCCGCCGCACTCGTGGCCGCCGGCGCGCTGCCGATCGCCCACGCCAACGACGGTGGAGGCTCTATCCGGATCCCCGCGGCGGTGACCGGGCTCGTCGGGTTCAAACCCAGTCGCGGCAGGCACCCGGACGAGGAGTTCTCGGCGACCATGCCGATTCCGATCATCTCCCAGTCCGTGGTCTCCCGGTCCGTGCGCGACACGGTGACCTTCCTGACCGCCTTCGAGGCCGGGCACCGTCCGGTCGGGGTCCCGCCGTTGGGCGCGGTCTCGCCGGCCCCCACCCGGCGGTTGCGCATCGGTCTGGTCGAACACAGTCCCGCGGGCGATCCCACCGATGCCGCCACACTGGCGGTGCTGCGAAAAGCCGCCGACCGGCTGGAGGCGCTGGGCCACGAGGTCGTGCCGACGCCCGCGCCGGTCCCGTCCTCGTTCCGCGAGGACTTCATCGCCTATTGGGGCCTGCTCGCGCTGGCCACGTCCTCCGGTGGGAGGGGCATGTTCGGCCCTGAGTTCGCAGCGGATCGCCTGGACCCGTTCACGATCGGCCTCGCCGGGATGGCCAAGAGGTCCCTGCCCTCGCTTCCCCTGCACCTGTATCGCCTCTATCGGGCCAGGCGACGGTTCGACTCGGCGTTCGGCGACCTCGATGTGTACCTCAACCCCGTGGTCAACCACGAGACCCCGGAGGTCGGTTATCTGGACGCGGACCTGCCGTATGAGTCCCACCTCGAGAGGGTCTCCGACTGGGTCACCTTCACCCCCCTCCAGAACATCGCGGGGTCGCCCGCAGTCTCCCTCCCGGCCGGTCGGGCTCCGGACGGCCTGCCCATCGGGGTGCACCTGTCGTCGAGGATCGGCCATGACCGCCTGGTGCTCGAACTCGCCTCGGAGTACGAGGAGGCCTACCCGTTCGACCGCATCTGGGAGTGAGGCTCACTCGTCCACGAGCTGGGCGACGCGCGGGCCGACCCGGCGCCGCAGCACCACCTCCGTGCGGGTCCGCAGGACGCCCGGCGTGGAGATGATGGCGCTGAACACCTCTTCGAGGTGCGCGTGATCGCGGGCCACCACCCGGCAGACCACGTCGAACTCCCCCGCCACACTCATCACCTCGAGCACCTCGCGCACCTCGGCCAGCCCGGAACACGTCGCCTCCAGCTCGGCCTGCGCCATCTGGATGTGGACCAACGCCGAGAGCGGGTACCCGAGCGCCGCCGGATCGAGGGTCGGCGCCCACGACGCGATCACGCCCCGGGCCTCGAGCTTGTCCAACCTGGCCTGTGCGGTCCCGCGCGCCACCCCGAGGCGGCGGGAGAACTCGCGCACCCCGACCCTGGGGTCCGCCAGGACGACTCTCAGGAGTCGTCGATCCGTGTGGTCCAGAGCCGAAGCTTCGCGGGGAGCCGATTCCATGTGTACATCATAAGGCGCGCGTCGTTGGACACAGTGCTCAACAGTCGCGCGGTCCCAGGCGCCGGAGTGCACACCGTGCTCGCCACAATGCTGACCACGTGACGCGCATCACGTGCGCGCCTAGCCTGGAGTCGTATCTCGATTCTCTCGAAGGCCAGGTGTGACCGATGACCTCTCTTCTCGGACCCACGAGCGGTACCCAGGACGATCCGCGTGACCCGCGGGCGGACGCCACCTCGTTCTCTCTCTCCGACCGCTACACGCGGGAAAGCGGCACGGTGTTCCTCACCGGTATCCAGGCACTGGTCCGCACGGTCCGCGACCGCGCGCGGTTGGACCGCCGACAGCACCTACTCACCGCCAGCCTCGTCAGCGGGTACGAGGGCTCCCCACTGGCCGGCTACGACCTCGAGCTGGCCCGGCGCGGGACGTTCCTGGACCCGTTCGACGTGGTCCATCGTCCCGCCCTCAACGAGGAGGCCGCCGCGACGGCCGTCATGGGGTCGCAACTCGCGCGACGCACGGGCACCCTGCGCGCGACCGCCAACACCGGCGGCGCGCCCCTGCAGGGCGTCGTCGGGTACTGGTACGGCAAGGCCCCCGGCCTGGACCGCGCCACGGACGCGATCCGACACGCCAACCTCATCGGTACCGACCCTCACGGAGGTGCGGTCGCCTTCGTCGGCGATGACCCCGGGGCCAAGTCCTCGACGGTGCCCTGCTCGTCGGAGCTCGCGCTCGCGGACCTCTACCTCCCCACGCTCTATCCCGCGGACTCCCAGGACGTGCTGGACTTCGGCGTCCACGCGGCGATCCTCTCCCGCGTCTCGGGCCTGTGGTCGGCCGTGAAGATCTCGTCGCACGTGGCGGACGCGTCGTCCACCGCGCTGGTGGACCCGGACCGGATCCTGCCCGACTACGGAGACCTGGGGACCAGCCCCCACGTGCCCTCGGGCCAGTTGCTCGGGTCCAGTCTGATGGAGTTGGAGCAGAACCAGCTCACCACCCGCATCCCCCGGGCGCTGGAGTACGCGCGGCTCAACGGACTCAACCGGATAGTCCAGTCGACCGCCGACGACAGGATCGGCATCGTCGCCGCCGGCAAGAGCTACCTGGACGTCCGCGAATCGCTGCGCAGGCTGGGCCTGGACGACGCCGAACTCGCCCGGCGCGGCATCCGGATCCTCAAGCTCGGCATGGTCTACCCGATGGAGCGCACGGTCCTGGACGAGTTCATGTCCGGCCTGGACGAGGTGATCGTGGTGGAGGAGAAGCGCGACTTCATCGAGACCATGATCCGCGAGATCCACTTCCGCCGCGCGGGCGTCGCGAATGTCGTGGGCAAGACCCACGAGGACGGCTCCACATTGTTCAGCCGGTTCGGCGAACTCGACGTCGACGCCGTGACCCGGGGTCTGGCACAGCGGCTCGGGCGCGTCCACGGGATCGAGTCGGCGCTCGCCTGGCTCGACGGCCCCGGCCGGGGTCGCTCGCGCATCGCCCTGCCCCTGGCCACCACCCGGACCCCCTACTTCTGCTCGGGTTGCCCGCACAACAGTTCCACCAAGGTGGCGGACGGGACGCTCGTGGGCGGCGGCATCGGCTGCCACGCAATGGTGCTGCTGATGGACGAAGAGCAGGTCGGCACGGTCACCGGGGTCACCCAGATGGGCGGCGAGGGGCTCCAGTGGACCGGTATGGCCCCGTTCCTGACCGAGAACCACCTGGTGCAGAACATCGGCGACGGCACGTTCATGCACTCCGGTTCGCTCGCGCTCCGCGCGGCTGTCGCCTCAGGCGACAACATCACCTACAAGCTGCTCCACAACGGCACGGTCGCGATGACGGGTGGCCAGGACCCGGTCGGCCAGATGACCCTGCCGGAGATCCTGCGACTCCTGCAGGCGGAGCGGGTCGCCAAGATCGTCGTCACCACCGATGACGTCAGGGCCACGAGATCCCAGGGGCTGCCCCGCGGCATCGAGGTCCGCGATCGTCGCGACACGCTCGAGGTCCAGAAGGAGCTCGCCGCGGTCCCCGGTGTGACCGTGTTGGTCCACGACCAGTTCTGCGCGGCCGAGAAGCGCCGCCACCGCAAGCGCGGCACCTACCCCACCCCGGCCGAGCGGGTGGTGATCAACGAACGCATCTGCGAGGGCTGCGGCGACTGCGGCAGGAAGTCCAACTGCCTGTCGGTCCATCCGGTGGAGACCGAGTTCGGCCGAAAGACCCGGATCGACCAATCCACCTGCAACTTCGACTTCTCGTGCCTGGAAGGCGACTGCCCCGCCTTCGTCACCGTGGTGCCGGGGACGCGGAGCGAGCGTGTGGCGACGGCGCCCGAGCTCGACGCGTCGGCCCTCCCGGAGCCGATGAGGGCCGAGGTCGACGCCGACCGGGGTTTCTCATTGCGCCTGACCGGTATCGGCGGGACGGGCATCGTCACCGTGTCCGCTGTCCTGGCGACCGCCGCCGTCCTCGACGGCAACGCCGCCCGCACCCTCGACATGACCGGACTGGCGCAGAAGGGCGGCGCGGTGGTCTCCGACGTCCGGGTGGCCCGGACCCCGATCGAGCAACCCCCGAAGATCGGCGCCGGTGACTGCGACCTCTACCTGTGCTGTGACGGCCTGGTGGGCGCGGACGACGCCAACCTCAAGGTCGCGCACCCCGACCGCACCACCGCGGTCGTCTCCACCACCCGGATCCCCACGGGCTCCATGGTGATCGACACCGCCGTGCACTACCCGTCCGGCACCGACATCCAGACCTCCATCGACCGGGCCTCGAGAAGAGGCGTCTACCTGAACCCGGGAGAGATCACGGAGAACCTCTTCGGCTCCACTCAGGCGTCCAACATGCTCATGGTGGGGGCGGCCTACCAGAGCGGGGCCCTGCCGATTTCCGCCCGGGCCATCGAGCAGGCCATCGAGCTCAACGGGGTCGCGGTGTCGGCGAACCTGCAGGCGTTCCGGCGTGGCCGACAGGCCGTCGCGGATCCGGGAGCCCTCGGCGCGCTGGTCGCCGATCTGCACCGCCCGGCGACCACCGCGACGCCGGACTTGCACGAGCCCTCCCCCACCGCGCGCCGCCTGGTCACCGGCCTGGGCCCGGAGGCCTCCGACGAGCTCCGGGCCGTCGTGGCCCTGCGCGTCGACGAACTGATCGGCTTCCAGAGCGAGGCCTACGCTGCCGACTACGTGCGCAGGGTCGAGGACCTGCGTGCGGCCGAGGCGCTATCCGGGACCGGCCGCGAGCGGCTCGCCCTCACGGTGGCCAGGAACCTGTACAAGCTCATGGCGTACAAGGACGAGTACGAGGTGGCCCGGCTGGCCGTCGACCCGGAGTTCGCGGCCCGTCTCACCGAGGAGTGGGGCGAGGGGGCCACGCCCAGGCTCAAGCTGCACCCGCCGGCGCTCCGCGCGATGGGGATGAAGCGGAAGATCGCGATCGGCCCGAAGGCCATGCCCGCCATGAGGGCACTGGCTCGGATGAAGCGCCTGCGCGGCACCCCGCTCGACGTGTTCGGCTACGCCCACGTCCGCAGGGTGGAGCGCGCGCTCCTGGCCGAGTACCGCGACGTGGTCAGGCGACTGACCACCGACCTGCAGCGCACGGGCCCCGGCGGCCGGGAGGCCATTTGGTACGACACCGCCGTCGAGCTGGCGGGCCTGCCCGACATGGTGCGCGGATACGAACACGTCAAGCTGGACAACGTGGAGCGCTACCGTGAGGAGCTCACGCGACTGCTCGGCTCGCTCAGGACCGCAGAGCCGCCGACGCCATCGCGGTGAGGACGCGCCGGAGTTCGGCCTCGGCCATGGACGGCAGCCGCGGACTGGAGTTGAGCAGTCCGAACACGGCGTGCACGTGAGCCCGCGCGTCCACGGCGGGCAGCTCCGGGCGCAGCCTCATGAGAGCGTCGACCCACATCTCGGCGTACTCGCGCTGCAGGCTACGCACCTCGTGCCGCGGCCCGGCGGGCAGTGCGCCGAGATCGCGGAACTGCACGCTGATGAGATCCGGTTCGGTCGCGACGAAGTCCACGTGGACCCCCAGGAGCGCGTCGACGACCTCGGCCGGGTCCCCGCCCTGCTCCACGGCGGCGCGCCCACCGTCACGCAGGCGGCGCGAGATGTCGAGGAGCATCTCGGCGAGCACGTCCTCCTTGGAGGAGAAGTACCGGTACATGCCCGGCCCCGAGATGCCCACCTCGGCACCGATATCGTCCAGGCGCACCGCGTGGAAGCCCCGCCGCGCCATGAGCCGGGCCGCCGCGACGAGGATCTCATCGCGGCGGCGAGCCTTGGCCTGTGCGCGCGGGGTCAGAGGCACGGCGTCCTGTTGGCCCATCTGCGACCTCGCCATCTCTGACATGGGTTCCGGCGGGCTCAGTGGAAGAAGTGCCGGGCGCCGGTGAAGTACATCGTCATCCCGGCCTTCTCGGCGGCCTCGATCACCTCGGCGTCCCGCACGGACCCGCCCGGCTGCACCACCGCGCGCACGCCCGCCTCGGCGAGCACCTCGAGCCCGTCGGCGAACGGGAAGAACGCGTCCGACG
>NZ_JAALDV010000048.1:0-3367 GCF_014145045.1 Dietzia sp. DQ12-76 | reverse complement strand
CCGCCGCCCCGGCCGTCGCCGACGCGATCGCCGGATTCCGGGAGCGGGGGCACCGCCGGGTGGCCGTTGCGACCCACCTGCTCGCTCCCGGGTTCTTCGCGGATCGTCTGGCGGCGGCCGGAGCGGACGCGACCTCGCGGCCGCTCGGCGCCAACCCGGAGATAGTCGATCTGATCGTCCGGTTATATCGAGAGAATTCGGCGGGATTAACCGCCTCTCCGAACCGGGAGTTCCCGACACGGTAAAGGTCAGACTATTATCGACATTGGTCAACTAATGTGATCACGCATAATATGCAGAAATTGTGCATACTGTTGTGCAGTAGTAACGGCAACCAGCTAGGGAGTGACAGTGGCGCAGCAATTCCAGGTCAAGTACATCGATGACCTCGACGGAACAGAACTGGGTGACGAGGCTAATTCCCTCTCGTTCGCCTTCGAGGGCAAGGAATACTCCATCGACCTGAGCGACGAGAACGCCCAAGCCTTCCGGGATGTCATGGCCCCGTACATCGCCGCTGGTCACCGCGTGACCGCGACCAGGGGCAAGCCGGCTCGCAAGGCTGCCGCCAAGTCCTCGTCGGGCGATACCAAGATCATTCGTGAATGGGCGAGGGAAAACGGCTTCGAGGTCTCCGACCGTGGCCGCATCCCGGCCGACGTGATGGAGGCCTACGCCGCCGCGAACTGACCACGCAATCGAGGGCCCGCATCCCCGGTGACGGGGTGCGGGCCCTCGTTCTATTCGCAGGTCTCCCCACCCGGCGGACACGCCCCACCCGGTCGGCGACCGGAATTGGTGGAAGGACGCGGTGACGCCGCGGGAATTGTCCGCTCAGAGCTGAGTAATCGGTGCGTCCAGGTGCGACAGGGCGGCGGCGACGAGTCCCGCGCGGATCCCCGCGTAGTTGGCCCCACGGAGCGGAGCCATCTCCGCCGCCACCGCCACGGCGCGGTCCAGCACCGCGTCGGCCTCGGCCGCCTCGTGGACGATCCCGGCCTCGATCGCGTCGGACGCCGGGTAGCGCCTCGAGGTGAGCATCGCCGTGCTCGCCACCCCGGGCGTGAGGCGTGTGGTGATGAGCGCGTTCATCCCCGGGGGGAACGGCATGCCGAGCTGCGCCTCGGGCAGGTTCCAGAATCCGCGATCGGCGCGCATGACGCGGTGGTCGTGAGACAGGGCCAGCATCGCGCCGGCTCCGAAGGCGTGGCCGTTGATCGCCGCGACCGTCGGTAGTTCGAGCCGCAGGACCCGGGCGAACAACCGCTGGGCCCGTGAGACGTACGCGGGCAGTCCGGTGGGATCGGAGGCGACGACCGACAGGTCGAGACCGTTCGAGTAGAACTTCCCGGCCCCGGTCGTGACCAGTGCCGCCGGTCCTTCGGACGCCTCGACCTCGGTGAGCGCGGCGTCGAGGGAGTCCAGGAACTCCGGGGAGAAGGCGTTGTCCGGGGCGTCCGCCGGGTCGTCCGGCTCGGCGAAGCGGAGGACGAAGACGGAATCGTGACGGTTGAGAGTGGGCATGGGTCACAGCGTAGAGCCGCGGGAACGCCGTCACGGCAGGTGGGACACCGTTGTCACGGCGTCCGCGGGAGGCGCGGCGCGACCGCGGGGGCAGGGGACGGGCGGCGCGCCGGCGGTACGGCAACAGTGTTTTCGGTGGACACGCCACGGCGTTGTGACGCGATCGCGACGTCGTCGTCGTACTCTTCCCGGGTGACCCGTTCCCCCTCCCGCGGCACCTCCGGCGCCCCTCCCCACGCCCAGTACGACGAGGCCCTCCGGCTGGGGATCCTGCGCGAGGCGACGCGCCGGCTCCGGAGCGCGGCGCCGGAGAAGCTCGGACTGCGGCCGCTGGCCGCCTCACAGGGCACCTCCACCACCGCCATCTACACGATGTTCGGGGGCAAGTCCGGGTTGCTCGCGGCGGTCGCGGAGGAGGCGGACCGGATGCTCGCCGAGGCGCTGCGCGAGTCACTGCGCCACGACAGTGTCGAGACCGACATGCGATCCCTGTGCCGTGCCTACCGACGGTGGGCGCTGGAGAACCAGGGGCTGTACGCGCTCGTGGTGGGGGAGCCCGTCCGTTCGCCCCGCACCGAGACGGGCCGCCGGGACCCCCGGTGGAGGGAACCACTGCTCGAGATCGTCGACGCGCTCGTAGACGAGGGGGTCTTCCGGGCCTCGGACGTCCACGAGGCGGCCACGGCGATCTGGGCCTCACTGCACGGGGTCGTGTCGCTGGAACTGAGCGTGTGGCGTCAGTCCCCCAGCGCCGAGCAGTACTTCGAGACTCAACTCGCGGCCGTGTTGCGGTCCTGGGCTGCAGGGCAGGGCCGCCGGGCCACACCACACGGGCCCGCGAACTCCTCAACCGGAATGGTGGGCTGAATCCATGGGCGAGCGGTCGTTCTTCACTGTCGACGACTCCGGGGCGTACATCCCCACCAGGTACGCCCGCAGCGCGTGGTCGGACACGATGGTCAACGGGCCCGCCGTGGTGGTGGCCGCCGCTCGTGCGCTCGAGTCCGAGCACGGGGCGGAGGGGTTCCACCCCGCCCGACTCACCGTGGACCTCTTCGCGCCGGTCCGCACCGAACCGCTGTTCGCCGTGACGGAAGAGGTCCGGGCTGGCAACCGCATCCGGGTCGCCGATGTCCGGATGCTGCAGGAGGGCGCTCTCGTGGCCCGCGGCACTCTGGTCCAGTTGCGCCGGGGCGAGCAGCCACCCGGGAACGTGTGGCGCTCGGGCCGGCGCGTCGGGGCCCCGCCCGAGGCGGACCCGCTCGAGGACACGCCGGGATCGAACGTCTTCTTCGGCAGCGGAGACCAGGGGGAGGCGTGGAGCCGCGACATGGGTGCGCACCAGAATGACCAGCGCAAACGCTTCTGGCTGCGTCCGCTGGACGTGGTGGCCGGTGAGGACGCCACGCCCTTCCAGCGCGCCGTCACCCTCGCCGAGTCCACCAGCCTCATGTCCCACTGGGGCGACGAGGGCATCGGCTTCATCAACGCCGACCTCACCGTGGCGCTGGCCCGTCTGCCCCGCTCGGGCGACATCGGGATCGAGGCCGACGAGCACCTCAGCGACGCGGGCGTGGCGGTGGGCAGCGCATCGCTGTTCGACCGGGACGGCGTGTTCGGCACCGGGACCGTGGTGGCCGTGTCCAACGCGGGGCGGCAGATCGACTTCACCCGGCGCCGGCCGGGCACCGAGGACAGTGGATCGATCGGATCGAACGAGGCGGCGACGCGGGTATGAGCCCCGGGTTGACGCGGGAGCGGATGCTCGACGCGATCGAGGCCCAGGTCGGGCTGGTGCGGTTCGCGCTCGCCGGGGGCGTCGACCCGGCCACCGCCCCGGCCA
>NZ_JAALDV010000471.1:5327-6992 GCF_014145045.1 Dietzia sp. DQ12-76 | reverse complement strand
CGACGATGACGGGACGGCCCAGCTCGCGGCCGACGATCGCGGCGTGGCAGGTGACCCCGCCCTCGTCGGTGACGATCGCAGCCGCCCGTTTGAGGATCGGCAGCCAGTCCGGGTCGGTCATCGTCGCCACCAGGATCTCGCCGGGTGCGAGGTCGGCGCCGTCCGCGAGTTCATGCAGGACCCGTGCCCGCCCCGTGGCCGTGCCCGGCCCGGCTCCCAGTCCCTCGACGATCGGCTCCACGTCGCCCCCGGACCGGCCGTCACCCGACGCGCTCCGATCACCATCCGCCGCCCGGTCCACGAGGGTGGTGATAGGGCGGGTCTGGACGAGATACAGCTCGCCGTCCTCGATTGCGAACTCGGTGTCCTGAGGCGTGCCGTAGTGGGCTTCCGACGCCATGGCCTGACGGGCGACGGCTCGCACCTGTTCGTCGTCGAGGACGCGGGTGGTCTGCATCTCCTCGGGCACGGGCACGAGTCCGTCGTCTGTGTGGCCGGCGATGATCCGCGTGAGCTTGCGACCCACGTGGGCGGAGAGGATGCCCAGGTCGGACTTGTCGACGACGTAGGTGTCGGGTTCGACCTTGCCGCCCACGACGACCTCCCCGAGGCCGAAGGCCGCTTCGATCACCACCCGGTCGGTCCGGGAGGTGCGGGGGTCCGCGGTGAAGGCAACCCCCGAGGTGTCGGAGCGGACCATCCGCTGAACGACCACCGCGATGGACGGCTCCTCGTCGTAACCCGACACCGCCCGGTAGGTCATCGCCCGCGGCGTCCACAGCGAACACCAGCACTTGCGGACCGCATCGAGCAGGGCGTCCTCTCCGACGACGTCGGTGTAGGACTCGTGGATACCGGCGAACGACGTGTCGCCCGCGTCCTCGGCAGGGGCGGAGCTGCGGACCGCGACGGGGACATCGTGCCCCAGCGCGAGGTAGTGCTCGATGATCGACTCGCGGAGAGGAGCCGGCAAGTCCACCTCCGCGACGGTCCGTATCAGTTCCGCGGACCTCGCCATGAGCTCGGCCTCGGTGAGTCCCTCCTCCGGAACCCGATCGGCGTGCAGACGTGCGCGGACGCCTCCGGCGTCCATCGCCTCCAGATACGCCGACTGGCCGATCGCGAAACCCGGTGGCACCGCGAGTCCCGCTCCGGTCATCTCCCCTAGATTGGCCGACTTGCCTCCGTACTCGGGTGAGTCGTCGAGCCGTAGATCGTCGAAGGTCGTCACCTGTGGTGCGCTCATCTCGTACTCCTTCCTGGAGCGCAATGGGGTCCATCCACCCGCCGCTTACTCCATGGTGCGCTGATCGGGAGGTCCCGGGTGGGATGTTCGGGCAGAATCGATTCATGGCTGAACTGCAGGTCCGGGTGCCCTCCGCGTCATCCCTCGTCAACACCGCGTTCCGGGTGGTGGAGTGGGAGCTGTCGATGGCGCGGGAGTTCCTCCTCCTGCCGGCGCGGGTGATGGCGCTCCTGGAGGACGTGGAGTCCATCGTCAGGCGGGTCCAGCGTCTTCTGGACGAGGTCGAACAGACCGTCTCGTCCATCGACCGGATCGTGCTGACTGCCGCGGAGACCGTCGACGGGGTGCGGACCACGGTCTCGCGGGCTGACGCGGTGATCGACCATGTCGAGCGCACGGTCTCCTCCGCCGACTCCACA
>NZ_JAALDV010000471.1:3607-5074 GCF_014145045.1 Dietzia sp. DQ12-76 | reverse complement strand
CGGGTGGGGTCGACGGTGGACTCCGCCGACGGTGTCGTGGGACGGGTCAGCGCGACGGTGGACGTCGCCGACGACCTGGTGATCGAGGCCGGTGGGCTCATCGGGCGAGTCGAGCCGCTCCTGGATTTCGCCGACTCGGCTCTGGCGCCCGTCAAGCCTGTGGTCGAGGCCCTGCTGGTCGATGCCGAGCTCTCCCCGGAGACGGCCGGGAAGGTGGCGACGCGCCTCACCGAGGTCCTGGTGTGGGCGGACAAGACCATCGCGCTCCTGGAACCGATCGCCGACGAGATACTCGAATCGGTCGAGCCGGAGGAGATCAGGGCCGTCGTCAGGTTCATCGACCACCTGCCCGCGCTGGGAGACAGCCTGGAGAACGACGTGATGCCCGTGATCGCCTCGTTGGACACCGTGGCACCGGAGGTCCACCAGATCCTCGAGGTCGCGCAGCACTGTCTCGAGGCGGTCAAGGGCATTCCCGGGTTCCAGCTCCTGCGGCGGCGTGGGGGCGAGAACGGTAACGGAAAGGGCGGGCCGTCCGTGCCGAGCCCGGCCACGCCGGGCGCCTGATCAGCGACTACGGCGGCGGGGTGTTCACGCTGAGGCGACCCGGCTGACACACGCCGGCGGGGTGTCGCGCGGGAATCGGCTCGCCAGATGACTCGAGGCCCTCCCGTGGGGGAGGGCCTCGATACCTGAGCCGATGACGGGAATCGAACCCGCGCTGTCTGCTTGGGAAGCAGAAGTTCTACCATTGAACTACATCGGCAGTGCACTTCACGCGGCGTCGCCGCTCGAAGGCCGGTTCAGATTAGCACGAAGGCTCCGGGCGTCAGCGGTTCCGGGGGTCTTTGCGGGCGGCCTTTCGCTTGGCTCCGGTGGTCATGGGTCGCCGGGTCTGCGCGAGCGAGGCGCGGGGCACGAACCCGAAACCGACGCCACCGACAACGGCAACGGCGAGCGCGCCGAAGATCCACGGGGTGAGTGAACCGCCGCCGGTCAGTCCCATCGCCACGATGAGGGCCGCGATGCCCACGCACACCCAGGACCAGATGGTCCATCGCCAGATGTACTTCGAGGGCTCTTCCCTGAAATCGTCCATACCCCGATTGCACCACGTGTGCGGGGCGCGGCGCATATCCGCGGTCGGCCCGGGGGCCTGCGCGGGCCCCGCGGTGTGGCGGTTCTCACGACGATCCCGCGCGCCCGCGGGTATGGATCCGGTGGCCGCTCACGCTGAAATAGGATGAGACTCCGTTTCTGAGGCCGTTCACCGGTCGACGGACGACTCTTTTCGGGAGGACGAGCATGGACGACGTGACGGAGCGACCCATCGCCCGACGAGTGCGGACCGTCCTGGCGCGCGGCGCCGCCGGCACGGTCGGTTCCGGGCTCCTGACCCGGCCACTGCGGTCCGCGCGGGTCCGCGACGACGGTGTGATCGTGCTCGTCGTCGACGTCGGCGGCATG
>NZ_JAALDV010000471.1:0-3299 GCF_014145045.1 Dietzia sp. DQ12-76 | reverse complement strand
TGGCCGGGGCGCTGCGACTGAGTGAGGTGCGGCCGCTCGAGATCTCCTACCTGTGTGCCGACGGGGCGTACGTGATCGCGCGCGGTGAGCTCGCGGCGGCGGCGGTGGACCCGATCGGTGTCGACGAGCAGGCGTGGTTGCGCCGGCTCGGATCCGACTCCGCACTCGCGGCGCGGCTCGCGCTGCGCAGCGGCCACCAGATCGCGGGCACCGACCCGTGGATCGTCGGCGTCGACAGTGCCGGCCTGGATCTCTCGATCGGGTCCGTGACCGGGTCCAGAGTGATCGAACGACTGCCGTTCTCGGGGTTCTGCCGCGATTCCGGGGATCTTCTGGCCGAGATCGCCGCCCTCGGGGGGTAGGGCCGGAGGACGTCACTTCGCCGCATACTCTTGCCAAAAAGGTAAGCCTTACCTAAGTTAGTCGCTGCGGGTAGTCACGTCCCCGCCCCCGGACCGTTCCGGCGCTGTTCCCAGAGGCGCCGGAACGGTGCGGGAACGACCACGAGGAGTTGGCATGCGATCACTGGTGGGGCCTGTGCCGGAGCCCGCGGAACGAGTGAGCTCGGCGCTACGCCGGTGCCCCCGGGCGACCCTGGGTCTCCTCTCCGCCACGAGCGGTTCTTCATCCGTGGCCGCCATGCCCGCACCAGAGGTGACCCTGGTGCACCAGGTACCCGGGACCGCCGACCTCTGGGTGGCGCTCCCGACGGCACACGCGGGCGCGATCGGCGTCGGGGGAGCGACGGCCCGACTTGAGGTCCTGGACGAGATCATCGGAGGCGCCGCCGAGGGGCGGTGTCGACGCATCGTCGTCGTCGAGGGGCGTGTGGAACTGCCGGGCGTGCGCGCCCAGCGACGCACCGCGGGTGAGATCGCCCGCGACCTCCCCGACACCGTCCTGCTGGACGTGGGCACCGGTGTCGCGCTGGTGCGGCTCCGAGCCGAGCGGATCGTGCTGACCGACGACGACGGCGTGACCGACATCGACCCCGAGGATCTGGCGACGTCCGGGCCCGACCCCTTCTCCGATCTCGAGGGACACTGGCTCGCCCACCTCAACGACCCGCGCTGCCAGGTGGTGCCGCGCATGGCGCTGCGCGTGTGCCGATGCCTGCCGGCCGAGCGCCCGCTGCTGGTCGGGATCGACCGGGCGGGGGTGGACATCGAGCTGGTCGGACGAGACGGCCGGATCCGCCGCGAGCGGCTGCCCTTCGCCGAGGCGTGCGTGGGGGTCACGGAGTTGGGCACCCAGCTCCGACTGCTCGCCGGGGGGTCGCGATACCCTCTAGATCGTGCTGCTCTCCGACCGTGACCTCCGCTCCGAGCTCGCCGACGGGCGGCTCACGATCGACCCCCTGGACTCCTCGCTGATCCAACCGTCGAGCATCGACGTCCGTCTGGACAGTCTGTTCCGCGTGTTCAACAACTCGCGCTACACACACATCGATCCGGCACAACAGCAGGACGACCTCACCGAACTCGTCGAACCCGCCCAGGGGGACCCGTTCGTGCTGCATCCGGGAGAGTTCGTCCTGGGGGCGACCCTCGAACGCCTGGCCCTGCCCGACGACCTCGCGGGTCGGCTCGAGGGCAAGTCCTCACTCGGCCGACTGGGTCTGCTCACGCACTCCACCGCCGGGTTCATCGACCCGGGGTTCGAGGGGCACATCACCCTTGAGCTGTCCAACGTGGCGAACCTGCCGATCACGCTGTGGCCGGGCATGAAGATCGGCCAGCTGTGCCTGTTCCGGTTGTCCAGCCCCGCCGAGGTCCCCTACGGCACCGCCGTGACGGGCTCCAAGTACCAGGGACAGCGCGGTCCGACCGCCTCCAAGGCGTACCTCAACTTCCGCTGACCGGGCCCCTCCGAGAACCGGGTCGTGTCGGAACCGGGCCGTCCCCGAGCCCGCCCCTGCAGCAGGACGCTCGTCCCGCGTTAACCCCGGTGTTCCCGGGATGTCGCCCGCGGCCAGTAGAAGTGGACCATGCGTATGACTGTGTTCGGGACCGGGTATCTGGGTGCGACCCATGCCGCGTGTATGGCGGAGTTGGGTCATGAGGTGCTGGGTGTGGATGTGGACGAGGCGAAGGTCGAGCGTCTTCGGTCGGGTGAGGTGCCGTTCTACGAGCCGGGGTTGCCGGAGATCCTGAGGCGGCAGGTGGAGGCGGGTCGGGTGCGGTTCACCACGGACTATGCCGAGGCCGCGCAGTTCGCGGACCTGCACTTCATCGGGGTGGGTACTCCGCAGCGCAAGGGGGAGTTCGCGGCCGACACCTCCCATGTGGAGGAGGTGGTGGCCCGGTTGGCGCCGTTGTTGACGGCGGATGCCGTGGTGGTGGGCAAGTCGACGGTGCCGGTGGGGACGGCGGCGCGGTTGCAGGAGATCGCCGATGCGCACGTGCGCGGCGGGGTGCGGGCGGAGGTGGTGTGGAACCCGGAGTTCCTGCGGGAGGGTTTCGCGGTGGCCGACACGCTCACGCCGGATCGGATCGTGATCGGGGTGCGTGAGCCCGGTGGCCCGGTCGAGGAGGTGGTGCGCGGGGCGTATGCGCCGATCCTGGACTCGGATCCGTGTCCGGTGATCGTGACGGATCTGGCCACGGCGGAGTTGGTCAAGGTCAGCGCGAACGCGTTCCTGGCGACCAAGATCAGTTTCATCAACGCGGTGTCGGAGGTGTGTGAGGCGGCGGGCGCGGATGTGACGGTGCTGGCCGATGCGATCGGGATGGATCCGCGGATCGGGCGGCGGTTCCTGGGGGCGGGGCTGGGGTTCGGTGGGGGGTGTCTGCCCAAGGACATCCGGGCGTTCATGGCCCGCGCGGGAGAGTTGGGTGCCGATCAGGCGATGTCGTTCCTGCGGGAGGTGGACTCGATCAACATGCGTCGCCGGGAGCGGATGGTGGATCTGGCGACCGAGGCGTGTGGGGGGATGTTGATCGGTAAGACGATCGCGGTGTTGGGGGCGGCGTTCAAGCCGGACTCCGACGACGTGCGGGATTCCCCGGCGTTGAACGTGGCGGGGATGCTCTCGCTCAAGGGGGCGCAGGCGGTGGTGTACGACCCGCAGGCGTTGGACAACGCGCGGGCGTTGTTCCCGACGTTGACGTATGCGGGGTCGGCGATCGAGGCGTGTGAGGGCGCGGACGTGGTGGTGGTGGCCACGGAGTGGCCGGAGTTCCTCGGGTTGGACCCGGCCGCCGTGACCCGGGTGGCGCGGGGGCGGATCATGCTGGACGGGCGCAACTGCATGCCCGCCGAGGCCTGGCGCGCGGCCGGGTGGACCTACCGCGCCCTCG
>NZ_JAALDV010000470.1:0-1838 GCF_014145045.1 Dietzia sp. DQ12-76 | reverse complement strand
ACCCCCGTGCTCACCAGGACCCCCGTTCCCATCGCGGACCCCGTGCCGCCCGAGCGGCAGCATCAGCGGCCGGCCGGACGTGGGGTCGGGGATCACCACCGAGTCGAGCCCGAACACCGCGCTCACCATCTCGGTGGTGAACACCTCCCGGGGCGCGCCCGCGCAGTGCACCCGCCCGCCGGCGAGCGCCACCAGGTGGTCGGCATAGCGGGCGGCCAGGTTGAGGTCGTGCAGGACCATGACGATGGTGGTGCCGCGGTCGCGGTTGAGGTCCACCAGCAGGTCCAGCACCTCCACCTGGTGCGCCACGTCGAGGAACGTGGTGGGCTCGTCGAGCAGCAGCAGGTCGGTGTGCTGGGCCAGGGCCATGGCGATCCAGACGCGCTGGCGCTGTCCGCCGGACAACTCGTCCACGGCCCGGTCGGCGAGCTCGAGGGTGCCGGTGGCCTCGAGTGCGGCGGCCACGGCCTCGTCGTCGTCCCGGCTCCACCGCGACAGCATCCCCTGATGAGGGTTCCGCCCGCGGCCCACCAGGTCGGAGACGGTGATCCCCTCCGGAGCGAGGGGGGACTGGGGGAGCAGCCCCAGCGTGCGGGCCAGTTTCTTGGCGGGGATGCGGTGCACCTGCTCACCGTCCAGGAGAACCTGCCCGCCGCGGGGCCTGAGCAGCCGGGACATCGACCTGAGCAGAGTGGATTTGCCGCAGGCGTTTGCCCCGACGATCGCGGTGATCCGCCCCGGTGGCACCTGCAGGTCCAGGTCCTGGATGACGGTGCGGTCGCGGTACCCCAGGTCGAGGCCGGTCGCGTGGAGGGTGTGGTCGGTGGTCACAGTGCGCCTCCGGTGCGATTGCTGCGGGCGATCAGGTAGATGAGGTACGGCGCGCCGAGCACCCCGGTGATGACGCCCACCGGGTAGCGGGAGCCGAAGGCGTACTGGCCCACCAGGTCCGCGCCGAGCACCAGGATCACGCCCACCAGCGCCGCCGGCACGAGTGGGGAGCCGTGCGGGCCCACGAGCCGCGCGGCGATGGGCCCGGACAGGAACGCCACGAACGCGATGGGCCCGGCGGCCGCGGTGGCGAAGGCGATCAGGCCGACCGCGGCCACGATGAGCATGATCCGGGTGAGCTCGGTGCGCACGCCGAGTGCGGAGGCGGTGTCGTCGCCCAGCCGCAGCATGGACAGATCGCGGGATTTGAGCAGCAGCACCGGGGCGAACACGAGGCACGCCACCAGCACCGGCTGCACCTGGGGCCACGAGGCACCGTTGAGGCTGCCGGTGATCCAGCGCATGGCCTCCTGCAGCTCCCACTGCGGCGCGGTCTTGAGGATGTAGTTGGTGGCCGCGTTGAGCATGGCCGCGGTCCCGATGCCGATCAGCACCAGTCGCGTGCCCACCACCCCGCCGCGATAGGCCAGCAGGTAGATGGCCAGGGCCACGGCGATGCCCGTGACGATCGCGAACACCGAGACCTGTGCGCCGCCCAGACCCAGGATGACGATCGCGAACGCCGCCGCCGCGCTGGCGCCGGAGCTGATGCCGATGATGTCCGGGGAGGCCAGTGGGTTGCGCAGCATGGTCTGGAAGGTCACACCGCCGATGCCGAAGCAGACGCCGGTGAGTATCGCGAGCACCGCGCGTGGCAGGCGCAGTCGCCCGACGGTGAACGAGGCGCCGGCCACGTCGTGGCCCAGGATCACGCCCAGCACGTCGGCCGGGGGATAGAACGTCCTGCCCACCATGAGGCTGGCGGCGAACAGTGCCGCGGCGACCAGGGCGAGCGCGGTCAGGACGAGCAGCCGCCGACGCCTGCGGGTGCGGCGACCGCGGGCGAT
>NZ_JAALDV010000469.1:2526-12218 GCF_014145045.1 Dietzia sp. DQ12-76 | reverse complement strand
CCCTCACCCGCCGCGGCCTGAGGTCGACGACCGGCCCGGGACGGGGATCGCTACGGGCGGCCCGGGCCCGGGCGTAGGTCACGGCCCGCCAGGGTGCCCTCCGGACTGCTCGGGCCGGCGTACTTGTCTCGCACCTCGGCCTCGAGGCTCGGCCGCGGGTCGAGGTGGGACAGCCCGTTGAAGCACAGGTTGACGATGTGCGCGGCCACCTCCTCCTTGGGCGGGGTACGCACGTCCAGCCACCACTGCGCGGTGCCGGAGACCATGCCCACGAGCGCCTGCGCGTACACGCTCGCGGTGACGGGGTCGAAGCCGCGGTTCACGAACTCCTCCTCGAGGATGTACGTCACGCTCGCCGTCGCGTCGTTGAGCAGGGTCGAATACGATCCACCGGGGGCGATCGACGACTCGCGGACCAGGATGCGGAAGCCGTCGGTGCGTTCCTCGACATACCGCAACAGCGCCATGGCGGCGCGCTCGATGCGCCTCCGCGACCCCTCGCCCTGAAGGGACTCGGTGATCTCCGCACCCAGGTACGCCAGCTCGCGATCGCAGACCACGGCGTAGAGCCCCTCTTTGCCGCCGAAGTGCTCGTAGACCACCGGCTTGGACACCCCCGCCACGGCCGCGATCTCCTCGACGGTGGCGGAATCGTAGCCGTACTCGGCGAAGATCCGGCGACCCACGTCGACCAACTGCTGCCGTCGTTTCGCGGCCGTCATCCTGGTCCTCGGCGCCGGAATGCCCTCGCCCGTCATCATCAACCCCTTCGAGACAGTCCCCCAAGCCTAGTCGGCCGAGCGGGCCCTCCCCGGCGGCCGCCCCCGCCCCGGCGGGACCGGACCGGAACGCACCGGTGCGACCAGGTCTGCGGCAGCGGGCCGCGTGAGGTGTGCCAGACTGTTACCGACCCGGTCAGGGTCGTTCCCCCGTGGTGTAATCGGCAACACTTCTGATTTTGGTTCAGACATTCCAGGTTCGAGTCCTGGCGGGGGAGCCGAGTCAGCGGCCCGGCCCGGGCCACGAGGCAGCGTGGAGTCCCGGGCGTGGAGTCCCGGGCGCGGAGTCCTACCCGGCCGGAGTTCTCGGCCAGCTGTTCGACGTCCTCTGATCGACCAGGCTCGTCAGCGTCGTGGCCAGGAGACCGGTGATCTCCTGCGGGCCCACCTCCAGCACGCCGTCGAGCCATCCACGGACCAGCTCGGACGCCCCCGCCATCACCACGACGGCGATGACGTCAGCCGACGCCTTGTCGAGCGGCTCGCCGAGCTCGGTGGACTGCTCGACCAGCGCGTCCGCCGCCCGATGGACGAATCGCCGACGGGACTCGACCACAGCAGGCGTGTCGGACAGGAGAAACCGTCCCCGACGGACGTCGTTCGCGATCGACTCGACGATGGCCCCCACGGCGGCATGCGCGCGAGCGTAGACGTCGTGCGGGGCTGACACGAGCGCCACCGTCGCCCGCGTCACGAGGTCGGCCGCGATGGTGTCGTAGACGGAGATGATCAGGTCGTCGGTGTCGCGGAAGTGGTCGTAGAAGAAGCGAGGTCCCACTCCGGCCGTCGCCGAGATTCGGCGGACCGTCGCGGCAGAGGGCCCCTCGGTGGCGATCACATCGACGATCGCCTCCTCGAACCGCCGGCGCCGCTGCACCCGGCGCTCCTCGGGTTCCATACCCGCGTACGTGCGCGGGCCCTCACGTGGTGACACGGGTCAAGGATGGCACAGGGCCGGGGAATCGCCCAATTCCGGAATCAGGTGTTTACTAATTGGGTGTGTTCGTGCCATGGTGGTCCGACCACACCCAGGAGGAGATCGATGACGCACGCCCCGTCGACACCACGAACGATTCCGACGCCTCGTCTCCACGACAGGGACGCTCGGGTCGAGACACCCTCGATCCTCCAGCGGGGTGTCCTCCGCGGGATCATGTCGTTGATGGCCGGGGACTCGGTCCGGCCGACCGAGGCCCAGGTGCAGGCGTTCACCAAGCTCATGCACACCTGCGACCCCGTGGCCGACGAGGTGGTTGCCGCCATCCACGGCGGGGGCGGCGCGACACTGCGAGGCCAGGTCGAACAGGCCCTCGAGGAGGGCATCGAGACAGTGACGGATCCGCACCCGGCGGTCGCGGCGTTCATCGCGAGCATCGACGACGTGCCCTACTGGGTGGACTACGACAAGCTGGACCTGGCGGCACAGGCGATCGCGCGCACGCCGACGCACACGCTGACCGCGCTCACCGCCGGGATCGCGTTCCCCGCCAGCTACGTCTCACCCCGCGTGAACGACGTGCTGCTGCGCGGAGGGGAACTGGCCGACCGGACCGCGGCACGGATCACCGAAACCGTCTCGTCGTCGATCGACTGCGCCGCGCCGGGAGGGATGGAGCGGTTCGGCGAGGGGACCAAGAACACCGCCCGGGTCCGCCTGGTCCATGCCTACATCCGCGCCGGTATCGAGCACGGCGGGGACTGGAACCCCGACACCCACGGTAAGCCGGTCAACCAACTGCACTACTGCGTGACGATGGTTCCGATCATCGGTGTGGCGCTGGGGGCGATGGCCGCCGGGCACTGGTACTCCCGACGCGAACGTGACGCGATCATCCATCTGTACCGCTACATCTCGCACTCGATGGGCGTGGTTCCCGAACTGCAGGTGACGTCCATCGACGATCTCCTGCGCCTGACGTGGCTGGCGGCCTGGGCGGAGGTCGATCCGGACGAGTCGTCCACGTCGCTCACCGGGTCGACCCTCGCGGCCGCTCCCCTGCTCTACGGTCGCCGGGTCCGGGACTCACGCATTCCCGGCCTGGACGGACTGCTCTCCCGGGTCCACTCCGACCTGGCGCGCCTGTCACTGGGATCGGAGTACGCGGACGCCGTCGGCATCCCCCGCCTGAGCCCGGCGGTCGCTCTCCTGCCGCTCATCGCCGCCCGCAACCTTGTCGCCGATCGGGCACAGGTGGCCCTGCCCGGTGGACCCGTGCGAGCCGCTCGGCGCGGCCATCGGCGACGCGTGCGCGCGATCGAGGACGTCAAGCGCCGTGTCGAGGCGCGCCGTCACGACCGCACCCCGTCGCCCGCACCGGCCTAGCCTCCACCGGACATGACGAGCGCCAGGACGAGCACCAGGATCGCCGCGATCGCCAGGACGGCGAGCAGGGGCTGACGGCGGTTGCGGGGGGTGCGGACCTCCTCCTCGCCCTGACGGGTGACGGACTGGGGGTCGGGCTCGTTGATCCCGGTCATGTGAACCTCTCCTCTTCGATTCGGGCGTACTCCTCCAGCAGTACCAACCCGTGGTGTCCTTCGTCCCCCTCTGCCCGGAGTCCCTCGCGCATCGAACCCAGCATCTCCCGGCCGTGGGGGAAGGGGGGCAGCAGCGGGACATCCGGATCGGTGACCGCCTCGATCACCGTGGGCCGGTCCGCGGTGAAGGCCTCCTCGAGCGCCGCGTCGAGTTGCCGGCCGTCCTCGACGCGGACGCCCCGCAGGCCCAGGAGCCTGGCGTAGCCGGCCATGTCGAACGCCGGGACGTCCTGTGACGGCGCGAACCGCGGGGCCGACTCGGTCTCCCGCTGCTCCCAGCTCACCTCGGCCAGGTCGCCGTTGCACAGCACCACCACGACCATCGTGGGGTCGGCCCATCCGGGCCACGCCTCGGAGACGGTGATCAACTCGTTGATCCCCAGCATCTGCACGGCTCCGTCACCCGCCAGCACCACGACCGGACGGGCCGGGGCCGTGGCCTTGGCCGCGATCGCGTACGGGATGCCGCACCCCATCGACGCCAGCGTGGACGACAGGTGGGCCGGTACCGACGTGGGCAGGTCCATCTGCCGGACGTAGTGGTACACCGAACTGCCCACGTCCACGGCGAGCCGGGAATCGTGGGGCATGTGACGGCACAGCCGACGGGCCACCAGCTCGGGGTTGAGTCCCCGGGCCGGGACCTCGGCGCGCTCGCGGGAGATCTCCCGCCACTGCCCGACCCACGTCTCCACCTCTCCGCGCCACGTCGACCGATCTCGCTCGCCCACGCGCTCGGTCAGGGCACGTAGCGCGACCGCCGAGTCCCCGACCAGCCCCACCTCGACCGGGTAGCGGTTGGCCAGGTGCGAGGGGTCGAGATCGATCTGTACGGCCCGCGCCTGCCCGGGCCGCGGGTAGAACTCGGTCCAGGGGTCGTTCGATCCGACGATCAGGAGGGTGTCGCAGTTCTGCAGGATGCGGGCGCTCGCCGTGGTCCCCAGGTGGCCCATCGTCCCGCCCACCAGCGGGTGTGACTCGTCGACGTACGGCTTGCCCAGCAGGCTCATCGTCACGCCGGCGTCCAGGCGTTCGGCCAGGGCCATGAGCTCCTGCTGCGCCCCGGCCATGCCGCGCCCGGCCAGGATCGCCACGCGCTCCCCCGCGGTCAGCACCTCGACCGCGCGCGCGAGGTCGTCCTCACGCGGGCAGACCACCCCGTGCGTCCACTCGGGCGCGGTCACCACCACGCCGTGTTCTTGGACCCCTTCCTCCTGACCCTGCTCGCCGGCCAGCTGCGGCGCCGGCGCGGTCTGCACGTCGTGGGGGATGACGACGACGACCGGGGTCCGGTGCGTCAGAGCGGAGCGGAACGCGCGGTCGATCACCATGGGCAGTTGCTCGGCCGACACGACGGTCTGCATGAAGGGGCCGGCGACGTCGGCGAACACACTGCTCAGGTCGATCTCCTGCTGGTAGTCCGAGCCGAGCGCGCTCGTGTGCTGTTGCGCCACCAACGCCACCACCGGGACGCTATCCAGCTTGGCGTCGTACAGGCCGTTGATCAGGTGTGCGGCGCCCGGGCCCTGGGTGGAGGTGACCACCCCCACCCCGCCCGAGTATTTCCCCTCGGCCACCGCCATGAACGCCGCCGACTCCTCGTGCCGCGCCCGCATGAACCTCGGAGCCACGTCAGACCGTTGCAGCGCGCCGAGCAGCGGGTTGTTGCCGTCACCGGCGTACCCGTAGATCCGTTCCACATCCCAGGCGACCAACCGTTCGACGACGAGGTCGGCCACCGTCTTGTCGTGGGTCATATCTGTCCCCTCTCCGCTGGACGGCCAGGTCGGTGGGGCCCACCGTAGGGGCCGCACCGACCGGCCTCCACCGGTTGTCCTCTCAAGGCCCGGCTCCTACCGTCCCCGCCATGGAGACCTCACTGAACGCAATCGCCCTGGTGTGCTCGCTCAAGGCCTCACCCGCCGAGTCGAGCAGCGACCTCATCGCCCGTCAGGTACTCGACGAGTTGGCGTCCCACGGGATCGACGGCGACACCGTGCGGGTGGCCGACTTCGACGTGCGTCCCGGGGTGGAGGACGACATGGGGGACGGCGACCAGTGGCCGCGGATCCTGGACAGGATCAAGACCGCCGACGTGCTGGTGCTCGCGACCCCGACCTGGGTTGGGCACATGTCGAGCATCGCCCAGCGGGTGCTGGAGCGCCTGAACGCCCAGTTGTCGGAGACCGACGAGCAGGGACGGCCCGCGATGTTCGGCAAGGTCGCCGTGACGGCCGTGGTCGGCAACGAGGACGGCGCGCACAAGATCGTGGCCGACACGTTCCAGGGTCTCAACGACATCGGGTTCACGATCCCGGCGCAGGGGTGCACGTACTGGAACCACGAGGCCATGAACCCCAAGGACTACGCGGATCTCGACGAGACCCCGTCCGCGGTGTCCTCGACCATCGCCACGTTGTCCGCCAACGCCGCGCATCTGGCGCGGCTCCTGCGCGCGGAGCGGTACCCGCCGGTCTGAGCAGGTCCCCTGGCCGGTGCGGCTAGGGCAGACCCGGTCCTCCCGTCCGGGGACACCCTTTATCCTTGCCGGGACGAACCGCCACGCCCGCCAGCGCGGAACTCACGCCGCCCGAGGAGACTTGATGACCACACCCGACACCGACCGCTCGCAGGCCGCAGTCATCGTCCTGGCCGCCGGCTCCGGCACCCGGATGAAGAGCTCGACCCCCAAGATGCTGCACCGGGTGTGCGGCCGGACCATGCTCGGCCACGCGCTGCACGCCGCCGCCGGGATCCGGCCGGAGCAGATCATCGTGGTGGTGGGGCACCAGCGTGAGCAGGTCGGGGCCGCGGTGGACGACCTCGCCGTCGACCTGGGGGTGCCGGTGGCGACCGCGGTGCAGGAACAGCAGAACGGGACGGGTGACGCGGTGGCCGCCGGCATGGCGGCGTTGCCCGCGGACTTCTCGGGGACAGTGCTGGTCACCACCTCGGACATCCCGCTGTTGGACGCCGACACCCTGCGCGAGGTGGTGACGCGACACGACCTGCGTCCGCGGGCGGCGGTGACCGTCCTGACCTCCACGGCACCGGACCCCACGGGGTACGGACGGATCGTCCGGAACGACGACGGCGAGGTGTTGCGGATCGTCGAGCACAAGGACGCCTCGGACGAGGAGCGGGCGATCGATGAGGTCAACTCCGGCATCTACGCCTTCGACGCCCGCGTGCTGCGGGAGAAACTGGGCGAACTGAGCACCGACAATTCGCAGGGCGAGTTGTATCTCACCGACGTGATCCAGCTGGCCCGTCAGTCCAACGGGCTCATCCGCGGTCACCGTATCGAGGACGCCGACCTGGTGGCCGGGGTCAACGATCGCGTGCAGCTGGCCGCCCTCTCGGCCGAGATGAACCGCCGCCTGTGCGAGGAGGCCATGCGGGCCGGGGCGACGATCGTCGATCCGAGCAGCACCTGGGTGGACGTGGGGGTGCGCATCGGCCGGGACGTGACCATCCTGCCGGGCACCCACCTCACCGGGTCCACGGACATCGGCGACGGCGCGACCATCGGCCCGGACACCACCCTGCAGGACACCACGGTCGGCGAGGGCGCGACCGTGGTGCGGACCCATGCCGTCAGCGCGAGCGTCGGGGCCGGAGCCGAGGTCGGGCCGTTCGCGTACCTGCGTCCGGAGGCGGAGCTGGGAGAGCGCAGCAAGATCGGCACCTTCGTGGAGGTCAAGAAGTCCTCGATCGGGGCGCACACCAAGGTCCCGCACCTGACCTATGTGGGCGACGCGCAGATCGGCGAGCACACCAATATCGGGGCATCGAGCGTCTTCGTCAATTACGACGGGGTGAACAAGAACCGTACAGTGATCGGCGATCACTGCCGCACCGGTTCGGACACCATGTTCATCGCGCCGGTGACCGTCGGGGACGGGGCCTATTCGGGCGCGGGTACCGTGATCAAGAACGACGTCCCGCCCGGGGCCCTGGCGGTGTCCGGCGGACGACAGCGGAATATCGACGACTGGGTGATCCAGAACCGACCGGATTCCGGTTCGGCCGAGGCCGCCCTACGTACCCGGAACGACTCCTAGAAGGACGGACTCACCGAGTGAGCGAGTGGATCGACAACCAGAAGAACCTGATGTTTTTCGCGGGGCGCGCGCACCCCGAACTCTCGGATCAGGTCGCCGCCGAACTGGGGGTCGAGGTCACCCCTCAGACCGCCCGCGACTTCGCCAACGGGGAGATCTTCGTCCGCTTCGAGCAGTCCGTGCGCGGCTGCGACGCGTTCGTGCTGCAGAGCTGCCCGGCGCCGCTGAACAAGTGGATCATGGAGCAGCTCATCATGATCGACGCCCTCAAGCGGGGTAGCGCCAAGCGGATCACGGCCATCTTGCCGTTCTATCCGTACGCGCGGCAGGACAAGAAGCACCGCGGGCGTGAGCCCATCTCGGCCCGCCTCGTGGCCGACCTGCTCAAGACGGCCGGTGCGGACCGGATCATCACGGTCGACCTGCACACCGACCAGACCCAGGGCTTCTTCGACGGCCCCGTCGACCACATGCACGCCCAGGGCCAGCTGTCGGACTACGTGCGTGAGCACTACGGCACGGACAACATCTGCGTGGTCTCCCCCGACGCCGGCCGCGTCAAGGTGGGCGAGAAGTGGGCCGACGCTCTCGACGGCGCTCCCCTGGCCTTCGTGCACAAGACCCGCGACCCCAACGTTCCCAACCAGGTCAAGTCCAACCGCGTCGTCGGCGACGTCGAGGGGCGCACCTGTGTGTTGATGGACGACATGATCGACACCGGCGGCACCATCGCCGGCGCGGTCAAGGTGCTCAAGGACGCCGGCGCCGGCGACGTCATCATCGCCTGCACGCACGGTGTCTTCTCGGACCCGGCCGCCGAGCGGCTGGCCTCGTGCGGGGCCAAGGAGGTCATCACCACCGACACCCTGCCGATCCCGCCGGAGAAGCGGTTCGACAACCTCACTGTGCTCTCCATCGCCCCGCTGCTCGCCCGCACCATCCACGAGGTCTTCGAGAACGGCTCGGTGACCAGCCTGTTCAACGGGAACGCCTGACGTGTCCGCGGACGCCGCGGGCAGCGCCACGATCTACCACAACCCTCGCTGTTCCAAGTCCCGGCAGGCGCTGGAGTTGCTCCGCGAGCGGGGCGTCGAGCCGACCGTGATCAGGTACCTCGACACCCCACCCACGGTCGACGAGCTCCGGACCCTCATCTCCGACGCCGGGCTGACGGTGCGGCAGGCCGTGCGGGTCAAGGAGGCCGAGTTCACCGAGCTCGGCCTGCTCGAGGCCTCGGACGAGGCGCTGCTCGAGGCGATGGTGGCGCACCCCCGGCTCATCGAGCGGCCCTTCGTCGTCACCGGCAGGGGCACGCGCCTGGCGCGGCCCACCTCCGCGGTCGAGGAGATCCTCTGACGGCGGCGGGGCCCGGTGTGATTTGGGGGCCGGGCCCGGCGCCGCTAGGCTGATCGGGTCATCTCGGCGAGGGAGGGCCCTGAGACGGGCCACTCCGTTATCGACGCGATCATTGTCGGTGTGGTCCCCGGTGGGCCGCCCAGCGCGATCGTCTCGGTCGCCGGGGAGGTCTCCCGCCCGCAGAGCGCACGCGCGCTCCCCACCGACAGAAGGTTCACCATGGCCAAGGAAATCAACAACCTCAAGACCTCCATCCGCACCGAGTTCGGCAAGGGTTCGGCCCGCCGCGCCCGCCGCGCGGGCCAGGTCCCCGCGGTGCTCTACGGTCACCACACCGAGCCGCGTCACCTTCTCCTCGACACGCTCGAGTTCGCCGCGGTCCTCCGTGCCCACGGCACCAACTCTCTGCTCACCCTCGACATCGAGGGCGAGGAGCAGCTCGCGCTGCCCAAGCAGATCGACGTGCACCCGCTGACCCGCATCATCGAGCACACCGACCTCCTCGTCGTGCGCAAGGGCGAGAAGGTGACCGTCGAGATCCCCGTCGCCCTCACGGGAGACGCGGCGCCCGGCACCCTCGTCACGCAGGACGCCGACGTCATCGAGGTGGAGGTCGACGCCACCGAGATCCCCGAGGGCTTCGAGATCTCGGTCGAGGACGCCGAGGCCGGGACCCAGATCACCGCCTCGGAGATCACTCTGCCCTCCGGAGCCACCCTCGTCTCCGACCCCGAGCTGCTGATCGTCAACATCATCGAGGCGCCCTCCGAGTCCGATCTCGAGGCCGAGGAGGAAGAGGCGCCCGAGGGTGAGGCCGCCGAGGACGCCGCCCAGGAGGCCGAGCAGGCGGGCGAGGAGTCCTGACCTCCCGCGGCGAGGCCTGACCTCCCGCGACCCGGCACCGGGCCCGGTTCGACCACCGCGTCGGACCGGGCCCGAGGTCATTCACCCGGGC
>NZ_JAALDV010000469.1:0-2237 GCF_014145045.1 Dietzia sp. DQ12-76 | reverse complement strand
TTGGCCAGGGTCCCCAGGAAGACCACGCTGTCGAGGTAGGCGTGAGGGTTGAGCCAGGTGAACGCCGCACACGCCGCGACCGCGCCCAGGGTCGAGGGGACGCGCGCGTCCCCGTCCACCTGCAGCCCGCTGCCGGGCCGGAGGGCCCGGGACGCGGCAACGGCGCCGTAGGCCAGCAGGAAGACGACCCCGAACCACGTCATCACGGTGAGGGCGGCGGGCGCGGACTCGACCAGCGCCCCGACCCCCGCCACACCGAGCAGGAGCAGGGCGGCCTCGGACACGACGCAGAACAGGACGATCGGGACCATCGCCACGTCTCCGCGAATCGAGCGTTGGAGAACGTAGGCGTTCTGGGCGCCGACGGCGGCGATGAGCCCGAGGCCCATACCGGCGCCCATGAGGAGGGTGGAGGTGGTGGTCACGCACTCACGCTAGATCCGCGCGGTCTGCAGTGCTACTACAGTTCTTCAGCTAGCATTAGCCAGACTTATGCACGCACTGCATCTGGATCACCTGCGTACCCTCGTGGCCGTCGTCGACCTCGGCTCCTTCGACGCGGCCGCCGCCCATCTCCACGTCACCCAGTCGGCGGTGTCTCAGCGCATCCGGTCGCTGGAAGATTCCGCCGGCCGCATCCTGGTCCGCAGGGACCGTCCCGTCACGGCGACCGATGCCGGCGAGACGGTGCTCAGGACCGCACGTCAGATGCTCCACCTGGAGGAGTCCCTGTCCCGCGAGTTCGACGGAGCGGAGACCCCGTCGGAGCACGTGGTCCTGGCGGTGGCGTGTAATTCCGACTCGCTCGCCACCTGGTTTCTCGACGCCATGACCGAGGTCCACGGCTCGGGCCAGGTGGTCTTCGACCTCCGCCGCGAGGACGAGTCATTGTCCTCCCAGCTCCTCCGTCGCGGCGAAGTGATGGCGGCGGTGACCAGCGAGTCCCGGGCCGTCCAGGGATGTCGGTCACTCCCCCTGGGGTCGATGCGATACCTCGCGTGCGCCAGTCCCGGATTCGTGGCCCGGCACCTGCGCGACGGTTCGCCCACGACCGCGCTGGGCCGGGCCCCCATCGTCGACTTCGACCGCAGCGACGCCCACCAGGAACTCCACTACCGTCGGCTCGCGCGACGCGAACCGACCGGCCCCCGCCACTTCGTCCCCAGCTCGCACGACCACGTCCGTGCCATCGCCGCCGGCTTGGGCTGGGGCCTGGTCCCCGAACAGTTGGCCACCCCGTGGCTGGTCTCCGGTGAGCTCACCGAGGTCTCTCCCGACCGCCCCCTCGACGTCCCGCTGTTCTGGCAACACTGGAGACTCCAGTCGCCCGGCCTCGACGCCCTGACCGCCGCGGTGCTCGAGACGGCCAGCGCAGAGTTGCGACCCTGACGAGGTGAGCGGGCCGGGGCGGGAGGGCCGGGGTGGGCCGCCGACCGACCCGGTCTGGGACCATGAGACCGTGAGTACCCCTGACACCCCCGGGCCCCGACTCGTGGTGGGCCTGGCCAACCCCGGTCCCGACTACGAGGGGACCCGCCACAACATCGGCTGGGACGTGCTGCTCGAGCTGGCCTCCCGCGCCCTGCCCATGCCGGCGAGTTTCTCCACACACAAGCGGACCAACTGCGAGGTGGCCCAGACGCGGGTCGCCGACCAGGCCGTGATCCTGGCCCGGCCGCGCAGCTACATGAACCTGTCCGGGGGGCCCGTCGCCGCGGTGGCCAAGTACTTCTCCGTCGCGCCCACCGACGTGATCGTGGTGCACGACGAGATCGACATCGACTTCGGACAGGTCCGTCTCAAGCGCGGCGGGGGCGAGGGCGGGCACAACGGGCTCCGCTCGGTCACCGCAGCCCTGGGCACCAGGGACTACATCAGGGTCCGCGCGGGGGTCGGCCGGCCACCGGGGCGCATGGCCGTGGCGGACTACGTGCTCAAGCGCTTCTCCAAGCTCGAGCAGCCCGACGTGCCGTTCCTGGTGCAGGACGCCGCCGACGCGGTCGAGCTCCTGCTCACCCACGGACTGGAGACCGCCCAGAACCAGGTCCACTCCGCGTGAGCCGCCCCCGGCGGTTCCGACGCGACGCCGTTCTGGGCTCCGGGGCCGACCTCTTCGACCGCGCGAGCCGCGCACTGTTCACCTGGGACATGCATCGCCGCGCCGGCCTCGTCGTCGTCTCCGACGGTCCCGCCACGGTCGGCCGCACCGTCACGCTCCGTCCGCGCACCGGGCCGGG
>NZ_JAALDV010000468.1:2815-7634 GCF_014145045.1 Dietzia sp. DQ12-76 | reverse complement strand
CCACGTCAGTGCCCTGCCCGCGCGGCCGGCGAGGTGGCAAGGTAGCGGATCGCGGGTTCCACCGATCCCTGTTGGTTCGGATGGTATCCCCGACGCAGGTAGGGCACGATCTCGCGGAGCAGCAGGGCGGGGTGGGGCAGCAGGCCGCGTCGGGCCGCCGCCGCCCAGTCCCGCCACCGGGCCCTGCGGTCGACCTCGGGGTCGACGGCCATGAGGAACCGGACGCCCCGGACCCACAGCCAGAACAAGGCGGGGGTGACGAGGAGATAGGCGCGTACTCTACGGATGTATGAGCTGTCCAGGTGGGTGAGCAGATCAAAGCACACCGCGCGGTGCTCCACCTCCTCGGCGCCGTGCCACCGGAGCAGGTCGAGCATCGTGGGGTCGGCCCCCGCCCGGTCGAGCGCCGGGGAGTCGAGGACCCAGTCACCGAGGACGGCCGTGTAATGCTCGATCGCGGCGATGAGCGCGATCCGCTCGACCAACCAGTTCTCGGCGCGCCGCCCGCGGAGGTCACGGCCTCCGAGCAGGGTCCGGAACGCCCAGTCGACCTGCCGCGTGTAGGCGGCGACGTCGACACCGGCGGCCGCGAAGTGGCCGAGCACGCCGCCGTGGGCCTGCGAGTGCATGGCCTCCTGGCCGATGAACCCCAGGACGTCCTCCCGGACCCGGTCGTCCCTGATCATGGGCAAGGCCTCCTGTAGAACCCGTACGAACCAGTCCTCACCGGCGGGCAGCAACAGGTGCATGACGTTGAACGTGTGCGTGATGACCGGGTCACCGGGGATCCAGTGCCACGGCAGATCCGACCAGTCGAACTCGACCTCTCGGGCGACCAGAACGAGCTGCTCCTCGTCGTGCTGCGGGCGCCCGCCCTGCGTTCCGGTGGTGGTGGCCATGGGGTTCCTTTCCGGTTTCGTGCGGTGGGGAGGGTGGGGTTCAGCCCGGGGTGAGGTCGGCGCGCGCGAGAACGCGCAGCAACCCGGGCGCCAGTCCGTGAAGCCGCATCCCGATCCGGGACTCGGCGGTCACCGCGACGACGGCGCGGTTATCGTCGGCGGCGCGCACGATCGCACGGGCGACCTTCTCCGGGCTGTAGTTGCGCCGGGCGTACTGCCCGGACGCGGCGCGCCGGGTCCTCTCCTGGGAGTCCTCGTCCATGCCGACGTATCGGGTGGAGCGGCTGATGCCGGTGTTGACGAAGCCGGGACACACCACGGTGACGCCGATCCCGTGGCGCGCCAGGTCGGCACGAAGGGACTCGCTCAGGGCCAGCACGGCGGCCTTGGTGGTGCCGTAGGCGGGCAGGATGCGCGAGGGGAGGAACGCCGCCGCCGAGGACACGTTGACGAGCTGGCCGCCGGTCCCGTGGTCGCGCATCATCTCGCCGAAGACCCGGCAGCCGTGGATGACACCCCACAGGTTGACGTCGATGACCGCCTGCCAGTCCCGGAGGGTGGTCTCGAGGAAACCACCACCCATCCCGATTCCCGCGTTGTTGATCACGACGTCCGGGACGCCGTGGCGCTCCTTCAGATGGTCGGCGAACTCCTGCCACGCGTCGGAGTCGGTCACGTCGAG
Source organism: Dietzia sp. DQ12-76 (assembly GCF_014145045.1). NCBI lineage: Bacteria > Bacillati > Actinomycetota > Actinomycetes > Mycobacteriales > Dietziaceae > Dietzia > Dietzia sp. DQ12-76. Next base: position 6,053 of record NZ_JAALDV010000468.1, on the reverse strand, counting down.
CAGGTACGGCACACCCGTGCCTCCGACGAGTCCGACCTGGCGGGCCGTGCGCTCCGCGCCGTCGAGGTCGCGGTCGGCGATGACCACGGTGGCCCCGCGCGATCCGTACTCGACGGCCGTGGCGCGGCCGATGCCGCTGCCCGCGCCCGTGATGACGACGAGCTCTGCGAGCCGCCCGTCGACGGCCCGCGCGTTCTCCGTCCCCCCGGATCCGCTGACGGACCGTATGTGCTCGTCGACCAGTGCGGCGACCACCGCGGGCCGGTCGCTCACCACCCAGTGCCCGCCGACGACGGGACGCACGTGGACGTCCTCCGCACCGAGCCGCGCGCATTCCTGCAGGGCGGGCGTGACGAACACGTCCCGGGTCGGGGTCAGGACCTGCACCGGGACCGAGGTGTGACGCCGCCGGGGGCGTAAGAGGTGGCGGCGCATGTTGGCGCGGTACATCTCGAGCCCGTTGACCAGATCGCGCTCCGGGCGCGCGACATCGTCCGGGGACACCTCGGCGGCTCCGCGTCCGATCGCGACGATCCGGCGCCCGAGCCCGGCCCCCACCCTGCTGCGCCACAGGGCCTCGGGCAACCACGGGAGGTGGAACCATCCGATGTAGGTGGAGGACAGGGACTGGGTGAGCATCGGGGCGGTGCGCTCGCGCCCCTCGCCGGTGATCCACAGGGCGACCAGGTCGAGGCACGGACCCGAGATCGACGTGAAGCTCGCCGCACGCGAGGCCGCGCCGTCCCCGGTGACGGCGTGCCACGTCTGGATCGATCCCCAGTCGTGCCCGAGCAGGTGCACCGGCCTGTCCGGAGACACTGCGTCGATGACGGAGTCCAGATCGGCGGCGAGCTGGTCGGTGGAGTAGCCGGCCCGCGAGGAGGGCGCCTCGGAGTCCCCGGCACCGCGGACGTCGTAACTGACGACCCGGTAGCGGTCGGCGAGTTCGTGGGCGAGGCCGTCCCAGACGCTGCGGTTGTCGGGATAGCCGTGGATGCAGACGAGGGTCGGGGCGTCGGCCGGGCCGGTGACCGAGACCGCGAGAGAGAGGCCGTCGGTGGTCGACACGGTGGTCAGCTGTGTGTCTGCGACCTGCCTATCGGCGCCGCTCACGCCGCGGCCTCCGAGGTCGTCGTGGTCTCGGGCGTCCCCGGAGCCTCCCCCGACCCGCAGGCCAGACCCTGCCGCCTCCACCGGCACACGTGGGGGGTCTCGTCGTCGAGCCACACGGCCGACCCGTCCGGCCGTACCAGCAACGCCTCCTCGAACTTGACCCCGACGTCGCGGAAGCCGATGTGCGGTTCGACCGCCCACAGCCCGGGTTCCGGGCGGTGGTCGGAGATCTTCCCGGACGCCCACAGCGGTGACCGGTTGTGCGCACGCTCGACCATGAGGTCGCCGACGAGCGTCCGCACGGCGCGACTGCCGAAACCGAACGCGATGAAGCGGGGGATGCGGGACTCGATGTCGCCGACCTGATGGGCGATGACTCGACCGGGGTAGACGCGGTGCCGGTTGTCATATCCCTGCCGACGGATGAGCTCGTCGACCTCGAGGTAGACCTCACGCAGTGTCGCGCCCTCGGTGATGAGTCGCGGGATGAGGTCCCGGTGGGCGGCCAGATCGGTCATCAACTCGTCGTGGATCGCGTTCTCGCCGAGGACGCGGGCGTAGCCGATATCCCCCACGGCGCGGTCCAGGACCGGTGCGACGTCCAGGATGTAGGGCATCCCCTCGCCCAGTCGGCGACGGGTCGGGAAGAAGTGAACGGGCGTTGCGAAGCCGCGGAAGGCGGTCCGGTCGCCGAACCACGCGAACGGGGTGTGGAACCACTCGCGTACTCCCCGGTCGGTGAGCCACTCGTGCAGCCGCGCGGCCACCTCTCGTTCGGTGACCCCCTCGTCGAGGGTCGCGGCAACGCTCTCGACGCAGTCGTAGGACAGTCGCTGCACGGTCCGGTAGCGCTGCAGGAACGTGGCATCCGTCACATCACTATGAGACATGGCGTCCATCATAGACACCATGTCTCATTAAGCAAGGGCTGTCCCGCGGACAGCTCGAGCCGGCCTGTCGGGGAGCTTCCTATTCACGATCCTCGAGGGCCGTGACCCGCGGGTCCGGGTCAGTGGTCGCGGCCTTGTCGGCGACCACCCGCTCGACGACCAGGACGATCACCACCACCACGACGCCGGCGGCCACCGCGGCCAGGACCACCGGCCAGTCGGAGCCCGGAGCCAGGACGTCGGCCTCCTCGGTCTGCCACGGCCACAGGGCTCGCAGGGACCCGAGCATCAAGCCGGCCATGGCGATGAGTGTGGGCTTGCGGAAGTCCTCCAGCAGCCGGTCGAGGATCTTGACGAACAGAGAGATGCCGACCAGCGCGCCGAGCGCGAACACCCCGAGGTAGGCGACGTTCCGGTCGTCCACCGCGCCGAGTGTCGGGGCGTACAGGCCCATCGCCAGCAGTAGGTACGAACCCGAGACCCCGGGCAGGACCAGCGCGCAGATCGCCACCGCCGCGGCCACGAACACCAGCAGGTAGGAGGGGTCGCTGATCGCCCCGCTCGGCAGCCCGGACAGCACGAACGCCAGTGCCGCACCGCCCGCGAAGATCAGTCCCAGCGCCCAGCTCCGTCCACCCGGGGTGGCCCGCGCCATCCCCAGGGGCACCGCGATACTCGCCGCGACCATGCCGAGGAACAGGCCGCGGGCGAGCTCCGGGCTGCCCTCGACGAAGCCCTTGAGGACTCCGGCCAGGGTGAAGACCATCGCGAGCATGCCGACGGCGAGCGGCAGTAACAGCCACCAGTCCACGTGGCGGAAGGCCGCCGCCGTCCGCTCCCGACGGTCCGGACCGAGGACCGCCGACCTCATCCCGTCCACCACGTGCGCGCCGGAGTCCAACAACCGCGGGTACACGCCGGTCACCAGGGCGACGGTGCCGCCCGAGACGCCGGGGACGAGCTCGGCCATGCCGATCAACCCGCCCCGGATTCCGTTACCGACCACCCCGAGCGGTCCGGGCCGGGCGGGCAGGGGCGACCGCGGGTCCAGATCCGCGTCGGCGACAGGGTCGTGGTGGACCGACTCCGCTGCGGGGCCGGGGGGCGTGCCTCCGGGTTCAGGGGTGGACGCGGGCCGTGGTGACTCGACTGACATCTCTCCAGTTTCCCCGACGACCCGCCCCGAAGCCCAGTCACCACCCCGTCCATGCGCGATCAGGGTGACCAACCCGTCA
>NZ_JAALDV010000468.1:0-2635 GCF_014145045.1 Dietzia sp. DQ12-76 | reverse complement strand
TCCCTCCCCCGTCCCGGGCCCGGATCCCGCCGAGCAGGCCCCGCACCCCCACGAACGACATGAGCAGTCCGGCTCACACCCGCCGTCCGGACCGGGGGGCGGGCCGGGCGGCGAGCGGTCGAGCGGCAGGACCGCGGCCGCGGTGATCGTCGGGGGATTGGCGCTCGTCGTCGTCGTCATCCTGGGGTTGGCACTCGTGGGCCCCGGATCCGACTCCGGCACGGGGCCCGCTGATTCTCCCCGGGGACCGTTGCCGCCGCAGGCCTGGCAGGCCCCCGAGCGCGCGCCGGGCGGGCTGTTCGACGTCGAGGGGCGGTTCACCGTGATGTCCTCCCCCGGCGAACCGGTCTCCGGCGACGGATCGGGCTGCGACCTGCCCCTCACGCTCTCGGACATCGGCGAGGGCACGCGGATCACGCTGTCCCAGGGGGTCTCGACGCCGCTCGGCAGCACCATGCTCGCCTACGAGGGGGGCGACCTCTCCTCCTGCACCTTCACCTTCGACTTCGGCGAGGTCCCTTCGGGTGCGCCCTTCTACCTGATCGAGATCCCCGGACGCGGTCAGCTCACCTACACCGAGGACGAATTGCGCGCGGGCGTGGACATCACGCTCGGGCGGTGAGGCACCCGGGTCCGCCGCGCCGGCTCGGCGGGACCCCATCGCCCGTCACCCCGCCGACCGGTTGACCTGGTGACCTGGTGGCCTGATGACCAGGTGAACCGTTGACCGCGCGAACCTCGCTCCGTACACTCCCCAATGCCAACCGGACACTTGTCCAGAAGACGTTGCCCTCGGGAGCCGCCGTGAACCGCCCGTCCGTCCTCGCCCGTGCCGCCGGCGCCCTCGCGCTCGCGGCGGCCACCGCTCTCGCCGGCGTCGTGTCCGCGCCGTCAGTCTCCGCCGCGACCGCCGAGTCCCCCTACGTGAACCCGGCCGAGGGCCTACGCAATGTGCTGTGGGTGGGCAACAACTGGGAGGGCACCGCGGACGCCGTGCAGCCGGACGGCGACTACCATCGGATCGCGCGGATCAACATCATCCCGGACCGCAACGAGCGCCTGGTGGAGATCCACCGCGACCCCGCCCGCCTCGCCCTGTACTACGGCATCCGCCAGATGGTCGGCGAGGGCCACGACCAGTACGTGGACGACATGTACTCGACCAAGGACGGCCGGAACCTCATCGTGTCCCGGCCCAGCTTCGCCGACGTGGTCTCGATCGACATCGTCACGGGCGAGATCGCCTGGCGGTTCCCTGTCCAGGGGTTCCGTTCCGACCACATGGCGGTGAGCCCGGACGGGTCGCAGGTCGCCGTCAGCGCCTCGACGGCCAAGGTCGTCCACGTCCTCGACACCGCCACCGGCCGGGAGATCGGCACCTTCCCCTCGGGGGACAACGCGCACGAGAACGCCTACATCAAGGGCGGCACCCAGATCGTCAACGAGTCGATCGGCAACGTGTGGACCCCGCTCGACCAGCCGTGGGCGGACGTCACCAAGGGCGAACGGGTGCTCCAGTTCGTCGACGCCGAGACCCTGCAGATCATCAAGCGCGTGGACCTGCGCGCCCGACTCGCCGAGGCCGGCCGTCCCGAGCTCAGCATCGGGGTGCGACCGATGACCTTCTCCCCGGACTACCGGTTCATGTACTTCCAGGTCTCGTTCTTCCACGGCTTCATCGAGTACGACATCGACGCCGACAAGATCACCCGCATCGTGGACCTGCCCATCACACCCGCCGGCGACGTACCCCGGGAGGCCCACCTGCTGGACTCCGGCCACCACGGAATCTCGATGAACCCCCAGGGCACCAAGATCTGCGTCGCGGGGACCATGAGCGACTACGCCACCGTGGTCGACCGGGAGACCCTGCAGCACGGGCCGCTGGTCTCGACCGGGCTCAAGTCCTACTGGGTCACCACCGACCTCACCGGGGACCACTGCTTCGTGTCCTGGGCCAAGAGCAACACGGTCAGCGTGCTGTCCTTCGAGACCGGAGAGGAGGTGGCCCAGATCCCCGTCGGGTACCACCCCCAGCGCATGAGGATCGGCGTGGCGCCGCGGGAATGGAACGGCAACCCGGTCCCGCTCCCCGAGCCGGGAAATCCCCTGCCCGTGTTCTCCTGACCGCCGGGACCGGCGCCGGCCGCTATCCTGGGGCACCGGCGGACACCGACGGCAGGGAGGAGGCGTGGGGGTGGTCAGAATCCCAGGGGAGGACGCCGACGACGCCCACTCCCGAGCCACGGACGACTTCTCCCGACCCACGGACGTCGAGCGCCTCGTGTCGGATATCGACCTGTCGCCGTTCCTCGGCCGGGCCGCCGACCCCACTGCCACGCCGCTCCCCGACCCCGTCCCGGTCTCCCCGGCCACCCCCCCGCTCCTGGCGCTCCGGGACCTCCTCCTCGATCCGAGGTTCACCGGCCTGTTCGCCCGCGCCCTGCGGGAGGCCGACCCGGATTTCCGCGAAATGTTCCCGCGTGACGCCTCCGGGGTACTCGGCGAATTCGTGCGCGCCATGACGTGGGCGCTCGAGACCGTCGAGAACGCCCGGGGGAACGAGGCCGAGGTAGCCCAGGTGGTGGAGTTCGCCCGCCACCTCGGCGCGGACCACCGCAAACTCGAACTGTCC
>NZ_JAALDV010000467.1:0-2101 GCF_014145045.1 Dietzia sp. DQ12-76 | reverse complement strand
GCTGTAGCCGCGGATCCGCGCCGGGGCGACGGGCGGGCCCTCTCGCGCCGGAGTGCGCCGCGTTGTCGTCGCGGGCACAATCGGTGAGGTGACCGTCTCCGATCTCCGCACCGGCGCCGAGGCCCCCCTCCCGAGGCGCATCGCCGTCCTGTCGTTCCACACCTCGCCGTTGGCGCAGCCGGGAACGGGCGACGCGGGCGGGCTCAACGTGTACGTTCTGCAGACCGCCCGTCGGCTGGCCCGCCGGGGCGTGGAGGTCGAGGTCTTCACCCGCGCCACCCATTCCTCGCAGCCGCCGGTCGAGCAGGCCGGCGACGGCGTGCTGGTGCGCAACATCGTGGCGGGGCCGTTCGAGGGCCTGTGCAAGGAGGACCTGCCCACGCAGCTCTGCCCATTCGTGGCCGGTGTGATGCGGGCGGAGGCCGGTCATGCACCCGGGCACTACGACCTCATCCACTCCCACTACTGGCTGTCCGGGCAGGCCGGTCTGGTGGCCTCCGAGCACTGGGGCGTGCCCCTGGTGCACACGGCGCACACCCTGGCGGAGGTGAAGAACGCGGTCCTCGCCGACGGTGACGTCCCGGAGCCTGAGTCCCGGCGCATCGGCGAGCAGCAGATCGTGGACTCCGCGCACCGCCTCGTGGTCAACACCACCGGCGAGCGCGACGAACTCGTGGGCTACTACGACGCCGACCCCGCCCACATCGACGTGGTGCCCCCGGGCGCCGACCTCGAGCAGTACACCCCCGGGACGCAGCGCGGCACAGAGCGGGCCCGCCGGGCGTTGGGGCTGGGGCAGCGGTCCGAGGTGATCGCGTTCGTCGGCCGGATCCAGCCGCTCAAGGCCCCCGATGTGATCGTCCGTGCACTGGCCGAGATCGTGCGGGAGCAGCCGCACCGGGACGTGCGTCTGATGGTGGTGGGCGGGCCCAGCGGGTCGGGGCTGGAGCGCCCCCGTTCACTCATGGACCTGGCCGACGAGCTGGGCGTGGCCGACCGGGTGAGTTTCCTCGCGCCGCGGCCACCCGCGGAACTCGTGGACGTGTACCGCGCCGCCGACGTGGTGGCCGTGCCGTCGTATTCGGAGTCTTTCGGCCTCGTGGCACTGGAGGCGCAGGCCTGCGGGACGCCGGTGGTGGCGGCGGCTGTGGGCGGTCTGCCCACGGCGGTCGATCACGGCCGCACGGGGATCACCGTGGTCGGTCACGACCCGCGCGAGTGGGCGGCCACGTTGGTGGGACTGCTCGACGACGACGAGCGCCGCCTGTCCATGTCGCGGGCCGCCCCGGTTCACGCCTCCCGGTTCTCCTGGGATTCCACCGCCGATGGACTTCTCGCCTCGTACGCGGGCACGGTGGCCGCTCACCGGGCCCGGCGAGAGGCGGCCACCGCCTCCTGACACCCCGGGGCGCCCGCCGGTGGAGCGCCCCGTCCGAACCTCCCCCCGCGACGAACCGCTCACGAGTACAGGGGAGTCGAACCGAAGGAGCCACGATGATCGACCCCACCGAGAACAAGCGCATGGACGAGGGCAGCGGGGCTGCGCCTCGCGGCGCCGACGAGGTCGACGGCCCGACCCTGGAGTTGATCCGCGACTTCCTCGTGGAGCGGGACATCGAGTCGACGTTGGCCGACGGCCGGGTCTTCGTGGTGCAGCTGCCGGGGGAGAAGCGCCTCAAGACCGCCTGCCACCTGACGGTGAACCGGGAGAGCGTGCGGATCGAGGCGTTCGTCTGCCGCAAGCCCGACGAGGACTTCGAGAAGGTCTACAAGTACCTGCTGCGACGCAACCGGCGCCTGTACCAGGTGGCGTACACGCTGGACAACAACGGTGACATCTATCTGGTGGGCCGGATGCCGCTCGTGGCGGTGACCGAGGAGGAGCTCGACCGCGTGCTGGGCCAGGTGCTCGAGGCCGCGGATCACGACTTCAACATCCTGCTCGAGATCGGGTTCCACACCTCGATCCGCCGGGAGTGGGAGTGGCGCGTCTCGCGCGGTGAGCCGCTGCGCAATCTCCACGCGTTCCGTCACCTCACCGCGGATCTGCCGCAGCCGGGTCACGGCTGACGACCCGGGCGCACGCCGCGGCCCGCCGGCC
>NZ_JAALDV010000466.1:0-1667 GCF_014145045.1 Dietzia sp. DQ12-76 | reverse complement strand
TCGACGGCCGGCTCACCGCCGTGGACCGCGTCTCGTGCGGGATCGACCGCGGCCGTAGTCTCGCGGTGACCGGGCCCTCCGGCTCGGGCAAGTCCAGTCTGCTGGCCGCCGCGGCCACGCTCACCCCGCCGGATTCCGGCCACGTGTGGTTGGCGACCCGCGACGGCGAGGTGGACCTGGCGGCGGTGAGTGCCCGCCGGGCGGCCGAGCTGCGCCGGACGGAGATCGGCATCGTCTTCCAACAGTCCAACCTGGTCGAGTCCCTCACCGCGCGCGAGCAACTCGAGGCCATGGCCTGGCTCGGGGGACGGCCGTCGCGTGCGCGCCGGACCGCGGTGCGGGTGCGAGCCGACGAACTCCTGGACAGGGTTGGCCTGGGGCCGATGGCCGATCGGTCCGTGGGAGCCCTGTCGGGAGGGCAGCGCCAGCGGGTGGCCGTCGCACGAGCGCTGGTCCACGGTCCGTCGATGCTCCTGGCGGACGAGCCGACCAGTGCGCTGGACTCGGAGTCGGGCGCCGTCGTGATGGACCTGCTCCTGGGCACGGCGCGGGAGTTCGACGTGGCGCTGATGCTGGTCACGCACGACGAGGGGGTGGCGGCGCGATGTGACGCACGCATACACCTGGTGGACGGTGCGGTCCGGTTCGGCTAGGTGCAACAGTTCGGGTCGAGCGCGGCGCGCAGGGCGTCGATCGCGGACCCGCGGGCACGGTGGAACACGCTCATCCCGCGCCGCTCCGACTCGATCATCCCGGCCTCGCGGAGCCGGCCCAGGTGATGGGAGGTGGTCGACTCCGCGACGCCGGTCGCGGCGGACAGATCTCCGGTGCGGACCTCGCCGTCGTCACTGGTGAGAAGGAGCGACAGCAGTCGGATCCGGACCGGGTCGGCGAGGGCCTTGAGGCGCAGCGCGATCTCCACGGCGTCCTCGTGGCCGATCGGCCCCGCCGATACGGGCGCGCAGCAGACCGGCGAGCTGACGTCGAGGAGGGGCAGGGCCTTGGGCATGTCCGCGAGTCTAACCCAGCTTCTTGACGAATATCGAAAAGGCTGCTTGCCTGGGCGGTGCAACAATTTCGATATACATCTCAGTGGTGGAGGTTCCGACCATGTCCCGTGTGCAACTCGCCCTCAACGTCGACGACGTCGACGAGGCCGTTCGGTTCTACTCGACGCTGCTGCGCGTCGAGCCAGCCAAGCGCAAGCCCGGCTACGCCAACTTCGTGGTGGGGCAGCCGCCCCTCAAGCTGGTCCTGCTCGAGAACCCGGGCCAGGGAGGCTCGCTCAACCACCTGGGCGTCGAGGTCGAGTCCAGCGAGCAGGTCCACGGCGAGATCGCGCGACTGACCGACGCCGGCCTGTTCACCGACGAGGAGATCGGCACGACCTGCTGCTTCGCCACCCAGGACAAGGTGTGGGTCACCGGCCCGGGAGGCGAGCGGTGGGAGATCTACACGGTCCTGGCCGACTCGGAGACGTTCGGGACGTCGCCGGTGGTGGGTGACACCACCAGGAACGACGACGACGAGGCCGGCGCCGATTCCGAGGGTGGCGCCTGCTGCGCGTGAGCGGCCGGAGGGTGCGCCCGACCGCGTCGACGACACCCGCGAGGGTGGCATGGGACGGGCCCGGGCCCGGGCGCACCTAGACTGGTTCGCGGCCGTCG
>NZ_JAALDV010000465.1:1598-9155 GCF_014145045.1 Dietzia sp. DQ12-76 | reverse complement strand
GGTCCACGGCGGCGACGGCGAAGCGGGCGCGGCCGTCCTCGGTGGCGAAGCGGTCGAGGAACATGCGCGGCGTACCGGCCGGGGAGTCGGCACCGCACGGCCAGAACAGCGCCTCCCCCGCGTCGAGCCGGTCCCAGTCCATCGCCGAGTAGTCCGCCTTACCCCCGGCGGAGGCGCGCGCCAGCTCGTCGAACACCACCCGAGGGTCGGTCGGGAACCGATCCGGCCGCCGCCCGAGGCGGCGTGCGAGCTCGTTCCAGATCCAGAGTTCGTCGCGGGCACCGTCCGGCGGGGTGACCGAGCGGCGTCGACGCAACACCCGGCCCTCGAGGTTTGTCAGCGTGCCCTCCTCCTCCGCCCACTGCGGGACCGGCAGGACGACGTCGGCGAGCTCCGCGGTCTCGGAGAGGACGAAGTCGGCCACCACGAGGGTGTCCAACGCACGGAACCGCGCGGTGATCCGCTCGGCGTCGGGGGCGGAGACCACGGGGTTCGATGCGTGGAGCAGCATCGCCGTGGGACCGCCGGGCTGCCCGAGGGCGTCCAGGAGCTCGAAGGCCGAGAGCCCGGGGCCGGGGATCTCCTCGGGCTCCACGCCCCAGACCGCGGCGACGTGCGCGCGAGCGGCCGGGTCCGTGATCATCCGGTATCCGGGGAGTTGATCGGCCTTCTGCCCGTGCTCCCGGCCCCCCTGCCCGTTCCCCTGGCCGGTGAGGGTTCCGTAGCCCGTACCGGGCCGGCCCGGTAGTCCCAGTGCCAGCGCGAGGGCGATCACGGCGCCGACCGTGTCGGTCCCCCGTGAGTGCTGTTCGGCCCCCCGGGCGGTGAGCACGTACGCACCGGTGCCCGCGTCCCTGGAGTCCGCCAGTAGCTGCACCGTGCGTTCGAGCTGACCGGCCGAGACCCCGGTGACGCGTTCGGTGCGATCGGGCATCCAGTCCGCAGCGATCGCCCACGCGTCGTCGAAACCCGACGTACGGGCGGCGACGTACCCGGTGTCCAGGTACCCACCCACCACGGCGACGTGCAGGAGCCCGAGGGCCAGCGCGGAGTCCGTGCCCGGCCGCAGCCTCAGATGGATCCCGCCGCCGTCGACGGCGCGGTGGGCTGTCGCGCTGAGCCGGGGATCCGCCACCACCATGCCGCCGGCCGAGGCGGCGGTGTCCAGGTGCTGGACGAACGGGGGCATGGTGTCGGCGGGGTTCGCCCCGATGAGGAGCACCGCCCGGGCCTCGTCGAGGTCGGTCACTGGGAATGGCAACCCCCGGTCCAGCCCGAAACTGCGGTTGGCCCCGGCCGCCGCGCTCGACATGCACCACCGCCCGTTGTAGTCCACGAGTCTGCTCCCCAGCGCGAGCCGGGTGAACTTGCCCAGTGTGTAGGCCTTCTCGTTGGTGAGGCCTCCCCCACCGAACACGGCCACCGCGTCGGGCCCCCCTGAGGCCTGCGCCCGCCGGATGCCGTCGGTGACCCGGGTCAACGCGGTGTCCCAGTCGGTCGGACGCAGCTGCCCGTCCACCCGGATCAGCGGCGTGGTGATTCGCTCCGGGTGGTCGAGCAACGCTGCCGACGTCCAGCCCTTCCGGCACAACCCGCCCCGGTTGGTGGGGAACTGCTCCGGGGTGATCGTCACCTGCCCGCCGTCCGAGGGCGGGGTCACCGACATCGCGCACTGGAGGGCGCAGTACGGGCAGTGGGTGTGTGTCGGGCGGCCGGTCGTCGTCAACGCGTGCACCATGTGTCCTCTTCGTCTCGCTCAGCCGTGCTCTGTCAGCCGTGGACCTGTCAGCCGTGACCTGTCAGCCGTGACCTGTCAGGCCTCGGCGCCCACGGGGACCCGTGCGCGGGTGGGTGCCGCGGCGACCGAATCGACGCCGGCCGAGGCACGCATGTACACCACGCGGGTGATGATCGCGGCCACCACGTAGAAGACCATGAACACGACGAACGCCGAGGTGGCCGCCCCCGAGGACTGGTAGGACGTGCGCAGGGTCATGTTGATGAGGAACCCACCGAACGCCCCGACCGCGCCGGCGACCCCGATGAGTGCTCCCGCATGAGCCCGCGACCACGAGGTCCGTGCGGCCTCGTCGAGTCCGAGCGTGTGACTGCGGGCCTCGAAGACGGACGGGATCATCTTGTACACCGAGGCGTTCCCCACCCCGGTGAGCCCGAAGAGTGTCAGGAAGGCCGCGAAGAACAACACGAGCGCGCCCCCCGAGAGGCGGCCGTCATTCGAGGCCTGGATGTTCGAGGTCACCACGAGTGCCACCGTGGTGACCGCCATTCCGCAGAACACCGCGAAGGTCACCCGTGCGCCGCCGAACCGGTCGGAGAGCCGGCCGCCGACCATGCGGGTCAGCGAGCCCAGCAGCGGTCCGAGGAAGGTGATCTGCGCCGCGTGGAGCGCCGCCTGGGCGGGATCCTGGCCGTTGCCGGTGAAGGTCATGGTGAGCATCTGTCCGAACGCGAAGGCGAAGCCGATGAACGAACCGAACGTGCCGATGTACAGCAGCGACAGCACCCAGCCGTCCTTGTCGCGGGTCATGTCTTTCATGCTCTGGACGTCAACGGTCTGGTGCGCGAGGTTGTCCATCTTCAGGGCCGCGCCGATCCCCGCGACCACGAGGAGGACGATGTAGACCCCGATCACCCAGTGGGGTGACCGGTTACCCGCGAGGGCGATCACGATGAGCCCCACGATCTGGATCGTCGCCACGCCCAGATTGCCCCCGCCCGCGTTGAGGCCGAGCGCCCAGCCCTTCTCCCGTTGGGGGAAGAAGGCGTTGATGTTGGTCATGGACGACGCGAAGTTGGCGCCGCCCAGCCCGGCGATCGCGCCGACGACGAGGTACAGCCACAGCGGTTGACCCGGGTTCGCCATGATCCACAACATCCCGACCGCGGGGATGAGCAGGACGAAGGCCGAGAACATGGTCCAGTTGCGGCCTCCGAAGGTCGCCGTGGCGAGCGTGTACGGGATGCGCAGGAAGGCCCCGGTCAACGTGACCACCGCGGAGACCAGGAATTTGTCGGGGGCGTCCAGCCCGTAGACGTCCTGGGGCATGAACAGCACCATGACGGCGAACAGGGTCCACACCGAGAACCCGACGTGCTCGGCGAACACCGACCAATAGAGGTTGCGCATGGCGGTCTTCCTGCCGCCCGCCTCCCATTGCGCGTCGTCCTCCGGATCCCAGTTCTCTATGACGTGTGAGCGCGACATGAGGTCGACCCCCTCTCCAGTTAGGTGGACACCCCCTCGGTGCCCCTGCGCACAGACGTTATGCACGCCCTGTTTCCCCGGCGCTACCCGGTATGACGTCATGGTCACGGTGTCCTCACGTCCGTGCGATCCCGCCGTGAGGGCTCGGAGAGCGTGGTGTGATGGCGGCATGTCACACCCGTTCTCATTCCGCCGAGCCGTGCTCACCGTGGTCCTCGTGGCCGCACCGCTCTTCGGGTCGGCGGCGGTCGCGCCCACGGCTCTCGCCCAGTCGCTGGAGGATCCCGCCTAGCCGGCCGACCTCCCCTTCCCACCCGCCACCGGGGGCCCGTTCGGGTGGGCCGAACTCTCGTACTGTCCGTACGCCGTGGTGCCGTCGGACCCCCGGTTCTGGGCCCCGAACAGTGCACCCATGCGCGTAGTGTCCCCGCTCGGTAGGGACACGGAGATCTGGTGCTCGAACTGTGTCCTGCAGGGATCGGACTGCTGGCAACTCGACCCCTCGGGAACGCCCCACCGGCTCCACCGCGTCACCGGGCTCTCGGATGCGATCACCGGATCGACCGGCTCCGCGGCAGACGGGAGCGTCCGGGCCGCCTACGAGCTCGCCCATCAGCGAGGGTAGCCGGCCACGTCGGGCGGCGTCGGCAGCCCCGCCGGCACCGTCCCCGGTTCGGCCACCGACACCTGGGGCTCGCTCATGCCACTCTCCCCGTTCGGTGCCGACTCCCGCGGTTTCGACGTGTGGGTGCATCCCGGGTACGTGCCCGGGAGCTGAGTAACCTGGGGATCCTGTGAACCCGGTCGAAAGGATCCCCCGCCGTGCCGTTCCCCCTGGATGTTCCCGAGTCGGTCCTGCGCAGGCGCCGAAGCCAGAAGTGGGTGGCGTACCCGGAGGACGTCCTGCCGCTGTTCGTGGCGGAGACCGACGTCCTGCTGGCCCCGGCCATCCGGGAGCGCCTCGCCACAGCGGTCGCCGACGGTGACACCGGATACTTCGCCGAGATCGAGCGCCTCGCCGGGGTGTGCGCCCGGTACTACTCCGGGTTCGGGTTCGAGGTACCGGAGGAGTCGGTCGTCCCCGTCAACGATGTGGGCGTGGGCGTCCGCGAGTCGCTCGCGCGGACCCTGCCGGCGGGAAGCGCGGTGGTCTACACGCCACCGGTGTACATGCCGTTCGGACCGTGGATCCGGCGTGTGGGGATGTCACCCGTCGCGGTGCCCCTGGTCGACCACGACGGCGAGGACCCGCGGCTGGACCTCGTGGGCATCGAGCGCGCCCTGGCCGGCGGGGCCAGGGCCGTGCTCCTGAGCCACCCGCACAACCCCACGGGTGTCCTGCACTCCTCCGCGGAGTTGGCCGAGCTCGCCGAGCTGGCCGCACGCCACGACGCCGTGGTGGTCTCCGACGAGATCTGGGCGCCCCTGACGATGACCGGGGTCCGGTTCTCCTCGTTCCTGGCCGCCTCCGGCACCGCCCCCGAGGTGGGCTTGGCCATCTCCTCCGCGTCCAAGGCGTTCAACCTCGCCGGGCTCAAGTGCGCCTTCGTGGTCAACGGCAATCCCGAGCGGTTCGAGGTGCGGCGCTCGGCGTTGTCCGGCGCAGTGGGGCACTTCGGGGCGCTCGCCGCGGAAGCCGCGCTGACCGGGTCACTGGACTGGCTGGAGCAGATGAACGCCGCGCTGGCCTCGAACCTCGATCTGATGGAGCGGCTCATGGCCGAGCACCTCCCCCGCGCCAGGTGGCGCCGACCCGACGCCGGATTCGTGGCGTGGCTGGACCTTCGCGCCTACCCCGGGCTCGGTGACGACCCCGCCGCGGCGTTCCTCGACGACGGAAAGGTGGCGCTGAGCAACGGTCCAGCCTTCGGGCCCCAGGGCAAGGGGTTCGCGCGTGTGAACTTCGCGTGCTCCGAGGACATCCTCACCGAGGCCTTCACCCGGATGGGCCGCGTCGCCGCGGAGCGGGGCTGAGGGCGGCCCGCGCTCACCGACATTTCCTTTTTCTCGGAACCGCCCCGGGGAAATTGCGCCCCGGCCCGCCACACCCGTTATTCGGTGAGCGAATCAGGGTCACCACTCGCGGAATTGTTCACGGCACTCAAATTCACTACCGGCATAGCCTTTCCCTTATCGTTGCCGTACCCTCATTAGGCATACCTAACAAGCCCGGAGGACTCATGGAGACGATCATTTCCGCACCCTTGTCGAGAGCACTACATGACTCGACGATGGCCGCGCATGAACAGGCGGAGAACGCCTCGTTCATCACCCGCCTGATGAACGGTGAGGGCACGCCGGCAGGCCTGGTCGCGCTCCTCCGGCAGTCGCTCCCCGTCTACGCGACGCTCGAGGACGCCTGCCGCGGGGTCGGCGCGGACCCGAGACTGTCCGCCATTCTCGACCCGCGCCTCGAGCGGACCGGTGCGTTGCGAGCCGATCTGGAGTCGCACCGCGCCCAGGGCCGCTCCTTCGACACGGTGGTGCCCGCCACCGAGGCCTACGTGGCCGAGTTGCGCGCGTGCGCGACCGACCCGGCCGCCCTGATCGGGCACCACTACGTCCGGTACCTCGGCGACCTCTCGGGCGGGCAGATCATCCGGACGATGGTGCGCCGCCACTACGGCATCGAGACCGGTCTGAGCTTCTACGACTTCGACATCGCCAAGCCCAAGGTCTACAAGGACGACTACCGGGCCGCACTGGACGCCCTCCCGCTGGGCGAGACAGACCGCGCGTCCGCTCTGGCCGCCGCCACCCGGGCCTTCGACCTCAACCACCGGATCTTCCTCGACCTGGAGGCCCTGGGCGTCCGCTGACCGACTGCCACATGCCGACACGCGACGCGGCCCCGACACCGGATCGGTGTCGGGGCCGCATCCGGTGTGTGCGCCCTACATCAGGCTGCCGAACAGGTTCGTCATGCCCGCGAGCGAGCCGCCGCCCCCGGTACCGGTGTCGTCGTCGTCATCATCTCCGCCGGTGGTGAAGGTGATCGGCGTGCTGAGTTCCCACGCGGCGTGGACGGCGCCGGAGGCCGCGTAGGTGTAGATCCCGTAGCTCCCGGTCTGCGACTTCGCGTCGGCCGCGTCCTTGGACACGGTGACGGTCGTGGTGAAGGTGCCGTCGGGCCGCAGCTCGACGGCCCCCGCGGCGGCTCCGCCGATGGTGGCGTGGTTCTCCGCCGCCAGGACCCACTTCTGCTCGACGACCGTGCGAGCGGCGGAGGTACCGCCCGCCGAGGGCTTCCATGCATCCCCGAACTTGCCGTAGACCAGGTAGAACCCGGCGGGCTTGCCCGCGAGCGGCGGACGGGTGCCCAGAACCGACGGGTCGGTGAACCCGGAACCCGTGATGGTCACCTCGTGGCTTCCGTCAGCGGCCAGAGTGGTGTCCGAGACGGTGATCTCGGGGGTGCCGACGGGCACCTGGGTCTCGTCCTCGGTCAGCTCGTAGGTCACCTGGAGCGGCAGCGGCCCCTTGAGGTTCTGGTCTCCTCCACACCCGGTGTTGTAGTAGTGCGGGTGCACCGAGCTCGGCACGGCCGCCAACCACTCGGGGGTCCACGCGCCCCAGATGTTCGGCGCGGTGCAGGAACGGTCCTGGTTCCCGCCGTTGTGCTGCACTCCCGCGTACTGGGGCGACAGGGTGATGGTGCCGTCCTGGGCCACCTGGGCGGCGCCCGGACCGAACGACAGGACGGTCGTGCGACCGGCGTTGACCTCGGGAGTCGGGGTGCCGTTCATGTCAGTCGCCGCGCCGATGGTCACATCGGCGTCGAGCGTTCCGGACCCGTCGGCGTTGACGGTCAGCTTCGGATCGGCCAGGGTCTCATCCGGCGCGTTGAGGTTGGCGGGGTAGGCGTTGAAGGTGATCTCGCCGTCCCAGTCGATGGTGACGGTCCCGTCCGCGCCGCGCGCACCCTCACCGTCGGAGAACTTGATGGCGTTGGGCGTCGCCTGCTGTCCCGAGACGATGTTCACGGGCATCGAGGTGGCCGGGAACGCAGCGGGGGTGTACTCGGTCTGCGCGCCACCCGAGACCGACCCGACGAGCGCCGAGGCGTCGCCGGAGGCGTCGACGATGCGCCACGGTCCGAAGATGCCCTTCTGGGCGTATCCGCTGATGCCCCAGACGAACGAGGCGTCCGTGACGGTCCCCGGGGTCGCCTCCTGGGCCTGGGCCGCCGGGGCTGCGACGACTCCGGCCAGCAACGCGAGCGTCGCCCCCAGCATCGTGCCCCGTCGGCCGGCGAGCGCGAGCCGGGATCGAGATGTGTTCACATCAGTCCTTTCGTCGAACTGTCTGGTAGAACAGCACTGCCGCGAGCG
>NZ_JAALDV010000465.1:0-1403 GCF_014145045.1 Dietzia sp. DQ12-76 | reverse complement strand
TGGGGTCGCCGCGGGTGAGGACCCGCCTGACGACGGGCCGCTCGGGGATGCGGGGATCGTGGCGACGGTGCCGCCCACGGTCCCGGCGGTGAGAGGGGCTCCGGCGGTGTAGTAGTCCGCGAAATACTCTTCGAAGACCTCGTCCACACCGCCCCCCTCGGCGGCCGACGCGTCCGGTGCCGCCGCGGCCGGGCCCGCGCTGTCCCGCGCGGCGTTCACCGCATCGGGTTGGAGCGGTTTCCACGCCTCGTCCATCCACGCGGCAGCGGTGTCGGCGACGTCGGTCCCCGCGGCCCGGAGGATCTGTTCGACCGTGTCGTCGAGGACCCTACCGACGATTCCGCCGGACCCGCCGGACCCACCGGAATTCGGCATTTCCTCGGGTTCATCCGAATTCCAACTCACCGCTATCGGCAGCGCGGGTTTCGTACCGTCAGAGGTTCCGGTCGAATACCAGAATCCCCCGGATCCCGCTTCCGCGGCGAAGTCCACGAATTCCCGCGGGAAAGCTCCCCAATACGCGCCGTCTCTCGTCTGAGGGTTTTCTCCGGCACCGGCGGAATAGGGCACACCGAGGTATTCGGGAGTCACGGAGAACCCTTTTTTCCCTCCCAGTTCCACGCGACTGCGGGGGAGATTCGCGAGGACGACGGTGCGGGACGGCACCGGGGTCGACACCTCGGGGTTGTCCTGGGCGCTCCGTCTCCCACCCAGGGTCGCGGTCACGGTGGCCTTCGTGGGCGTGACCGTGAGGACCGGGTCGGTGACGCTGAGGAACACCAGGCCCGAGTAGTACAGGACCGACGCGGTGCCCTTCCACTGGATCTCCGCCGTGCCCGAGGCGGCGTCGACGGTTCCGGTCCCCTTGCCGAAGACCATCTCGAGGCCGCTGTATCTGCTCGAGGCGGCGTCACGGAGGGCGGTGCCCGCCTGGTCGGTCTGCGTCCCGGCCCAGGTCGCGGTCGATGTCCCACCGTTCGCGGACCGCTTCTCGATCGTCACCTGTCCCGACGTGGCCCTCCATGTCTGTTCGGTGATCGTCGCCCCGGGCCCGGCGAGCGCCGCCGAGCTGTCCCCGGCGGAGAGGAAGTTGAGTCCGGGTCCGTGGCTGGGCCCGGCGCTCTGCCTGCTCAACCCCCATCGGAACTCGGCATCGGTCAGCTCGACCGCCGAGTCCTGTGCTCGGGCCGCCGGCGAGTACATCAGCGAGCCGAGGGCGAGGGCCAGGGCCAGGGCCAGGACCAGGGCGGCGCCCCGGCGGTGGCCCGATAACTGGTCACTGGTCATCGGGATCTCCTTCGGTGTGAGCTCTCGTGTGGGGGGCCGGGTGCCCGTCGGCACCGCCGGCGTCGGCGAGGCGTCTCCGGTTGACCGCGACCGCCGCCGCGACCGACAACGCCAGC
>NZ_JAALDV010000464.1:0-1104 GCF_014145045.1 Dietzia sp. DQ12-76 | reverse complement strand
TCCCGCCGTGCCGGGCCCGACCCGCCGACGACCGTGGTGGCCCGTGAGGGTCTGGCCGGCGCGGACCCGGCTGAGGTGGATCCGGCGGTGGCGGATCGGTCGGGGCCCGACCTACCCCGCAGGATCTCGATGATCCAGGGCACCGCCGCGACGATCGCGAGAACCGCCCACCAGCCTATGGACACCCGCCACCCGGCGAGCTCGTCGACGGGCACGGCGACCAGGGCGGGCACCACCGTTCCCAGTTGGAGGCCGGTGATGTACGCCATGCTCACGGCCGCCACGTGCCGGGGAAAGTACTTCTTGACCAGCGGCGGAGCCACCACGTTGCCGATACCCATCCCGGCGAGCGCGACGAGGGATCCCGCTCCCATCACCCATGGGTCGTGGGCGAAGGCCCGAAGGATCTGGCCGGCCGCGGCCGCCGTCATCGCCAGGACGGTCAGCACCTCCAGACCCGTCCGCCGGAGCACGACGGGGGTGAGGACACCCCAGAGGGCGAACATGGCCGTGGGCACCATCCCGAGCAGTCCCATGCCCCCGGCACCGAGACCGATCTCGGCGTCGATGACCCCCAACAGCGGGCTCAGGGACGTGACGGCGGTACGGAGATTGAGCGAGACCAGGACGACGCCGAGCAGGGCCACCACGGGAAAGGCGAGCGTGCCGGTGGGGGTGGCTGCTCGCGGGGAGCGACGGTTCATGCGTCCGGGTCGCCGATGTACTCCTCGACGGTCCGGGCCATGGCCTGCAGTCCGTCCATCGCGGCGGGGCGGGATCCCGGGTGTAGCGCGTGCACCGCCAGCCTGAAGACCGCCGCCCGAAGCACCATCTGCGGCCAGTCGTCGAGGTGGCGCCATCGCGGGAGCACCCCGGCGTCGACGGTCCCCCAGGAGAGGTGGTCGATCGCGACGACCGCCGCCGACCACGAGGCCGGGCGGGCGTACGGCACGACGTCCGTCAGCGCGGGCTCCTCCGACGAGTCGAACAGCAGTCCCCGTGCGAGGTCACCGTGCACCACCCCGGAGTCGGACGCCGGGTCGACCGGCCGGCGGAGTCGGATCAGCCCTGTCGCGCCGAGCAGCGCGGCCGCGCGGTGGGTGG
>NZ_JAALDV010000047.1:0-12533 GCF_014145045.1 Dietzia sp. DQ12-76 | reverse complement strand
CGCGGACGCCGGCGAGGGCCCGGCCGACGGCGGCTCCAACCCGGACGGTGCAGACGGCGGCGCCGACGGCACGCAGTAATTGCGCGCACTCTCCCGGTGCGTCGCGTGCAGCGCGGACGAGTTCGCAGCCCGGGTCTGGGGTCAGCGGCCCCTGCTGACCCGGGCGGCCGAACTGCCACGCGACTTCACTGACCTGCTCTCGCCCGCGATGGTCGACGAGATCATCGCCGAACGCGGGGTGCGCACACCCTTCGTGCGAATGGCTCGCGAGGGCACGCTCGTCGACCGGGCGTGTTTCACCCGGTCGGCGGGTTTCGGCGCGCAGATCGCCGATCAGCTCGACCCCGACGGCGTGCTCACGCAGTTCGCCGCCGGGGCGACGATCGTGTTGCAGGGACTGCACCGGTTCTGGCCGCCGATCATCGACTTCGTCCGGGGCATGACCTCGGATGTCGGCCACCCGGTGCAGACCAACGCCTACATCACCCCGCCCGCGAATCGCGGGTTCGATCCGCACTACGACGTCCACGATGTCTTTGTGCTCCAGGTCTCCGGCACCAAGCGGTGGCGCGTGCACGAGCCCGTCCACCGTCATCCGCTCCCCGATCAGCCCTGGACCGACCACCGCGAGGCGATCGCCGAGCGTTCGAGGGACGAGCCGGTGATCGACGCCGTGCTCGAGCCGGGGGACTGCCTCTACCTGCCGCGCGGCTGGGTCCACTCCGCCGAGGCGCAGGGCGACACCTCCATCCACCTCACCGTGGGCGTGGCCCCTCTCACCGGGCACGACATGGCACGGGCCGTGATCGAGGCGCTGGCCTCGGAGGAGGAGTTGCGCGCGTCGCTGCCGTTCGGGCTCGCCCCGGCCGACGCCGCTCGAGCCGAGCCGCACGCCCGCGAGGTGCTCGATGTGCTGGCCCGGCTCATCGCCGAGAAGCAGGATCAGCTCAGCGATCTCACCGGTGACTCGCTGGCGAAGAAGTACCTCGACCTCACCCGACCTGCCGCAATCCGGCCGCTGGCCACCCTCGACGCGGTCGACTCGCTCCACGTCGACACCCCGCTGCGGTGGCGCGACGGGCTGAACGGCTCGATCGACGAGAGTGGGTCGGACACGGTCGTGCTGAGGCTACCGACCAAGTCGATCTCCTTCCCCGCGATCTGCGCCCCGGCCCTGCGTGCGGCGATGACCGGGGATCCCGTGACGGCCGGAGCTCTGCCCGGCCTCGACGAGGCGGACGGACTGGTGGTTCTCCGGCGGCTGCTGCGGGAGGCCGTGCTGGTGGCGTTGTGAGGGCGGTGACCGCGTGACCAGCCCAGCCGACTGGGAACCGTGCAGCGACGCCGCCCTGCGCCGCGGCGACCCCATGGAGGGCTCGGGCTCGCGCGGAATGCGGTGGCTCATGCTCGAGCTCTGCGGCCCCTGGGGGCATTCGGCGTTGCTCGAGTCCCCGAGTCTGCTGCCGCCCGAGCTGGGTCGGCAGATCGCCCAGCGTGTGCAGGCCGCCGACATCCGGGTTGCGGCGATCCGCCGACCCGGCAAGCGACCTGACCAGCGACGGTGGCGATGGGCTATGGCCGACGCCCGGCCCGGGCAGGAATCGCTGCAGTGGGGAGAGGCCTCCGGCCCCGACGGGTATATCGAGATCCCCCTCGACGGCTCCGCCGGCACGCCGAGCGACGAACCGCTGGTGGCTATCTGCGCGCATGGCAAGCACGACCAGTGTTGCGCTGTCCGCGGACGACGAGCCACGTCGCTGATCGCCGAGCGCTACCCAGAGGCGACGTGGGAGTGCTCCCACCTGGGCGGAGACCGCTTTGCGGCCACCATGCTCCTGCTCCCGCACGGGCTCTACTACGGCCACGTCGACCTGGCGGCCGACCCGGCCGACATCGTCACCCGCTACACCGAGGGCCGAGTCGAGCCGCGCTTCCTGCGCGGGAGGAGCAGCTACCCGGCGGCCGTGCAGGTCGCGCAGCATCACGCCCGCGCGGCGTTCGGGGACGACCGCATCGACGCCTTCGCGCCGTTGGATGTCGTCGAGTCGGACGGGCGGGTGGAGGTGACTCTTGAGGGTCCGCGCGGCTCGGTCGAAGTGCGGTTGCGAGAGACTTACTCCGAGCCGATCTTCACGATGTGTCAGGCGCGGTCGGCCGGGCCGGTGAAGGAGCGGGAGTTGGTGGAGATCTTCGGGGGCGAGTAGCGGGCGAGCGGGGTGCCCCATGAGTCAATAGGCCGCCTGTGAAGTTCCCGATTCTCGAATCACAACGAGCACAGTGCATCGCCGAGACCGACCCGTCTATAGTGCGATGGATTGTTGGGTTCAACGTGTGGAGTGCGTGACTTGCCTCGAACACCTGCCTCCTCAAACGCCGATGTTGCGGACTGCAGAGCACGCCTGAACTGCGGAGATGACATAACCCAACATTATCGGCGGACGCAGTCTCAGTAGTACTCGCGGACGTAGGAGTACGCCTTGTCGAAGACGTCAGCATCGCGGATCTTGAACTTGATGTAGAGCGTCCGCCGAAGCGCCTTCTGGACCTCCCGCTCTCCTTCGTGCGTGCCCTGCCAACCGGTGAACCTCGTAGCGCGCACGACTTCGTCGATCTCGTGGACGACGTTTTCGACGATGATCGGAGTCTCTTCGGTCTTGACCGCCTCGAATAGCTCGGTGAGAGCGGCTTTGCCCAGTTCCTCGGGAGGTAGTTCCTCGATCTCGTTCTCCGCCGCCACGGTGTCCTTGGCCAGCTCGAGGAGCTCACGCAGGAAGTCGAGATTCGCCTGCTGGAGGTCGGAGTACTTCTCACGCAAGGCGTTGAGCCGCTTGCCGAGCGCGACGAACTTCGGGTTGCCCCGATGCTTTGCGATTCGGGCGGTGATGGCCTTCGCGATCTCCTCGGCGTCGATGTCGCTTCTGTGTCCGCTGAGGTAGTCCTCGATGGTGTCGGCGTTGAGGACAATCGTCTCGGTCTTTGCCGGGATCTCGACCTGGATGTTGGAGTTGATGATCTCGAGAGTCTTTGGCCCGAGCGCGATCCACCGCAGCCGGCCAGTGTTGTCTGGCGGTTTCACCGACCGATAGACATCGGTGAGCCACACGAAGTCCGCACGGTAGGGGTTCACCACCGGACGAGGGCTCAGGGCCTCGAATAGTTGCGACACGACGCTGTAGGCGCCCGCGAACTCGTCTTTTGTCTCATCGTCGGCGATGGCCTGCTGCGCCGCGATGAGGCCCTCATATCCGTGGATAGTGCGGTCCACACCGGGGAAGAACCTAAGGGCGTCACGCATGGCCGGTTCGAGCTGGCCTTCGAGCTCGTCGAGATTGGTGATGACCCGCCGGACACTCTTCTCATCGAAGTCTAGTGACTTCATCGTGTCGTCGAAGACACCGAGATAGTCGACGATGAGACCGTGTGTCTTCCGCGGCGGATACACGCGGTTCGTGCGACAGATGGCCTGGAGCAGCGTGTGCTCCTTAAGTGTCTTGTCCAAGTACTGGCAGTACAGGATCGGCGCGTCGAACCCGGTGAGCAGCTTAGCGGTGACGATCAGAATCTTAAGTGGGTCGGACGGATCGTTGAACCGGTCGACGATCACCTTCTGCTCGTCCGGAGTCGGCTCCCACTTGGCCCACTCGAGCTTGCTGTCCCGGCTCTTGGACATCACGATCGTCGAGATATCAGGGTCGAGAATCTTGTCGAGCGCGGTCTTGTAGGCCACGCACGCTTCCTTGTCATAGGCCACGACCTGGGCCTTAAACCCCTCCGGCTCCACCTTAGTAGTGAAATGCTCCGCGATGTCCTCGGCGATCATCTGGATGCGGTTCGGGGCCTTGATGAGCCGCTCGATGCTCGCGGCCCGCTTGGACAGGTCTGCACGCTCCTTCTCCGACAGATCCTCTGAGTCGGCCAGCTCGTCGAACGCGACGTCGATGGCCTCCTGGTCGATCTTCATCGACGAGGGACGGACCTCGAAATGCAGCGGCAGGGTCGCACCGTCCCGGATCGAATCCTGGAACGAGTACTTCGAGAGGTAGCCGCCCTCATCGCCCGGGTAGCCGAACAGTGCGAAAGTGTTGCGGTCCCTCTTGTTGATCGGCGTACCGGTCAAGCCAAACCGGAAGGCGTTGGGCAGCGCCGTCCGCAGCCGGGCACCGAGCTGACCCTCCTGTGTTCGGTGTGCCTCGTCGACCAGGGCAATGATGTTGTGCCGGTCGTCCCACACATCTGGCGGGACGGCGTCGAGTTTGACCTCCTGGAACTTCTGGATCGTCGTGACGATGATCTTGCGTGCGCCGGCCCGCAGCAGCTCCTGGAGCTCCGCACGGGAGTCGGTGGACACCAGCCCGGCCACATCGGAGGCGTTAAACGTGCCGGTGATCTGGGCGTCGAGGTCGGTGCGGTCGACGATGATCAAGATCGTCGGGTTCTTGGCCTCCGGCATCGCCTTGAGCTTGAGCGAGGCGAACAGCATGAGCAGCGACTTGCCCGACCCCTGGAAGTGCCAGATCAGGCCGGTCTTGACGGTGCCCTCCCGGACCCGCTCCACGATCGCGGTCGCGCCCTGGAACTGCTGGAACCGGGCGATGATCTTGATCTTGCGGTGCTTATTGTCGGTGGCGAACGTGGTGAAGAACCGCAGGAAGTCCAGCACCGAGGCCGGCGTGAGCAGACCGCGCACCCCTTCCTGGACCGCCGCGATCCCAGTCTGCTGTTGACCAGTGGAGGTCTCGTCGCGCCAGGGGCCCCACTTCTCGATTGGCATTCCGACTGAGCCATACCGCAGTTCGTTGCCCTCGGTGGCGAACACCAGCACGTTGGGCACGAAGAACGGTGCGACGGTTTGCTCGTAGTCCTCGTGAATCTGTGCTGCGCCGTCGAGCCAGGACTCTGACGGGCGCGTCGGGTTCTTCGCCTCACCCACGATGAGTGGGAAGCCGTTGCACCACAGCACGACATCGAACCGTTTGCTCACCTGCTTGCGGGCGAAGGTCACTTCGGTGGACACGATCCACTCGTTCGCCGAGGGGTCGTCGAAGTCGAAGAACTTGATCGAGACGTGCTCGTCGTCCTTGCCCAGTGGCAGTGACCTGTCCCCACGCAGCCACTCCATGAACTCTTCGTTCTGGGTAATCGGGTGGGGGTTCTGCCGGGCCTCTCTGAGGATGACCTCGAGCTGGTACAGAACCTGTTCGGCCTTATCTGGGTCGGCGGCGATGTCCGGGTTCAACCGGGCCAATGCGGCCCGCACAGATTCGGCAAGAAGCACGTCCTTGGTCTCCCGGTCCAGGTCGGCGCCGGGGATGAACGTCGCGCTGAGCTGGGCGACCACGTCCCGGATTAGATCGCGGACGGTACTGGCCTCGCTGAAAACCGGCATCACAAAGCTCCAAACACTGAAGATAGTAGGGATGTTCTAGCCTCTGCCAGGGTTGTAGCCTCTCCCTCAAGGGAGGTTAAAGAATTCTTGAACCTGCTGACTTCTTTCAGGAATTCGTCCTGTGTATCGATACTTGGAACTCGAAGGGTGTGGGATCGGATGTCTTTCCCGTTCACCTTCCATGTTCCATTAGTCGATTTTGCTTTCTTTACCAGGCTGTTATGTGCCGGTGTGCTGTTCCATTGCGTCACTGCGAAGTCTGGGATAATTTTATCCCTGTCAAACCGCAGCCTGATAAGAAGGTCAGGGAAAATGCACCCACTGGGTAGGTTGCCAGCGGCGATACCGCTTTGGGCAACCAAGCCCCTATTTCCATTTCCCCTTACGACGAATACGTCACCATCCTTTATCGTGTACTTTGCCGCCTTTTTGGGATCGACGTCGACGTACTTGACGGCGTTCTTTGGACTTAGAATTCCGCTGCGAACGGCACTGATCGATAGGGTTGGGAGTCCTATCTTCTGGTCGTTTGCTCGTGCCGAAAGTCCATTGGTCGGACCTGAAACGAGTAGATTCTCGACTGGTATCTCATTCCAGCCTGAGGAGGCTATCTCCCGATTTACCCAAGTCGAGAGATTCTCTTGTAGAAGATCTGCTAATTCGGCAGCACTTCGTGTGCATTGCTCCAATGCCCAAAGGAGGTCGGAGATGCGCTTCTGCTCGTCCAGGGGCGGCAGGTCGAACTCAAACTTGGCCAAGTCTCGCCAGTTCGTCCGAGGTGAAAGCGACCCAGCCGATGTGCCGACGGCCCTCTCGAAGAAGGGGTCCGACTGCACGATGAAGGGAAGAAGTTCGGGGAGGAGCTTCCCGGCGATCGCCTCGAAGGTGAGGATGTCGCCGGAGCAGATCGCGTCGAACTCGGCATAGGCGACTTTTCGCTGGTAGGCACGACGCTTGCCGAAGAGGGTCTGCCCTGCGGAGACACGTCGGGTGAACGTGGTTCCCGAGTCCAGGGGTCCCCACCGGGTGATCGCCAATTCGCCCGGATCGAGGTGCTCCATCGCGATGACGCGGTCGATGCCATCAGTTTCAGGGTCCGCAGACTTCACATTGGCGTTCGTAACAACGTCGCCGAACTTCACCCGCTGCCAGGTGGACTTGTCCAAGCTGAGCATCATGACTCCACCTCATTAGTCTCGTCGGCCGCGACAGCGGCCCGGAGCATGTCGAGGACAGTGTTGATCGCCTCGTCGGCGGCCTGTGACGCTTCGCGCCATCCGGTGACGGCGTCGGCTAGGTTCACGGCCTCGGAATCGGGATCGCCTACAGTCGCGCCGTTGGTGGCGCTGCCGGACACGTACAGCGGGATTGACAGACTGTAGTCGTTGGCTTTGATCGTGTCGAGGTCCACTACTGCGGCGAACCCCTCGACGTCCGCAAAACCTCGGTAGGCCTCGAGGATCTTTTTCTGATGCGACTCGCGGAGGAACGATTGGGCCTGCTCCCGCGCCACCTCGTTGACTGCGTTGATGAACAGGATCTTGTCTGTGTGGTCCTCCGGCTTGCTGGCACGCAGCGTGATGACCACAGCCTCCATCGGGCTGTTGTAAAACAGGCCCGCGCCCAGGCCGAGCACACATTCGACGAGGCCGGACTTGATGAGTTTCTTCCGCAACGCGGCTTCCTCGCGGCGGAACAGCACACCGTGGGGGAACAGGATCGCCGCTCGCCCGGACTTGGGATCGAGGCTGGCCGCGATGTGCTGGAAGAAGGCGTAGTCGGCGCGGCCCTGCGGTGGGGTGCCCCACGTGTTCCGTCCGTAGGGGTCGGAGGAGAACGCGCCCCTGTTCCAGTTCTTGATGGAGTACGGCGGGTTCGCAAGCACCACGTCGAAACGGTGGAGCTTGCCGTCGGCGTCGAGGAGTTTGGGTTCGGCCAGGGTGTCGCCGTGTTCGATGCGACCGTCGATGATTCCGTGGAGGAATAGGTTCATCCGTGCGATGGCGGAGGTTCCAAAGTTGCGTTCCTGGCCATACAGCCGCAGGTTTCGCCATTCCTTCCGCTGACGTTTGAGTTCGGCGGCAGCGGAGATGAGCATCCCGCCGGTGCCGCAGGTCGGGTCATAGACCGACTCCCCAGATTCCGGTTCCAGCATTTGGGTCATTAGGTGGACCAGGGTGCGGTTGGTGTAGAACTCCTGCGCGGTGTGGCCGGAGTCGTCGGCGAACTTCTTGATCAGGTACTCGTACCCGTTGCCGAGTTCGTCCTCGGGCAGGTTGGTAATGGACAACGTGCGGGAGGAGAAGTGTTCGATCAGCTCGGAGATCGTCGAATCTGGGAGTAAGTTCTTGTTCCCCCAGTCGCCGTCCCCGAAGACGCCCGGCAGGGTGTCTGGGTTTGCATCCTCGATCCTGCGCATAGCGGTGCGCAGGACGGTCCCGATGTTCGTGGTGGCCTGGCGGATATCATCCCAGTGGCAGCCGTCCGGCACGACGAATCGGTGGTTCTCCGGTAGAGCCGCCAATTCCTCGTCACCGTAGTCGGCCATGGCCTCGGCGAACTCCTCGTCATAGACATCGGAGAGCCTCTTGAGGAACACCAGCGGGAAGATGTACTGCTTGTAGTCCCCGGCGTCGATGAGTCCGCGCAGGATGATCGCGGCGTCCCACAGGTAGTTCTCCAGCTCACGTTGGGTGATGCGGGTGCTCATGCCGAAACCTCCTTGGCGATGTGGTCGGGGGACAGACCCCACTTGGCGAGCTGATCTTCTAGTTCGGCGCGGGTCTGGGCAGCCCGCTCTTGCGCCGTTTCCAGTCTCGCCAGGGCATCGGCCAGCGAGACCTCATCGCGGCCCGTGTCGGCCTGGACGTACAGCGGGATGTTGAGGTTGTAGTTGTTGGCCTTGATCTCTTCGATGGTGGCGACCTTGGCGAGGTGCTCTACGTCTTGGTAGTCGCGGTAGGCGGCGAGGATCGTCTCGGCGTGTTCCGGCTCGAACGTGTTCTGGTTCCGGCCCCGCCGGTAGAGCTTCTCGCCATTGATGAACAGCACCTGGTCTCGCTGTTTCTCGTCCTTCTGATTGCGCAGGACGAGGATGCACGCCGCTAGTCCGGTGCCGTAAAAGAGGTTCGGTCCTAGACCGATGACGGCCTCTACCTTCCGAGAGTTCAGGACGTGGGTGCGGATCTTGGCTTCGGCCCCCTGGCGGAACAGTGCGCCCTGCGGGAGGACGACGGCGATCCGGCCCGCATCAGGTGTTGCGGATGTGATCATGTGCTGCACCCACGCCCAGTCCGCGTATCCCGTCGGCGGGACACCGCCGAGCTTGTTGCGTCCCCACTTGTCGTCTGCCCACTGATCGTGGCCCCACTTCTTGAGTGAGAACGGCGGGTTGGCGACGACGCAGTCGAACTGCGCGAGGTGGCTCCCCGTGAAGAAAGCCGGTTCGCGGAGGGTGTCGCCCTTGGCGATATTGAAGTCGTCGATGCCGTGCAAGAGCAGGTTCATCTTGGCGATTGCCGAGGTGGTGAGCACCTTCTCCTGGCCGTACAACTTGCCGAGGAGGGTCTTGGCGTTGCCGCCGGCCTCCTCGACGTGCTTGATGACCTCGATGAGCATGCCGCCGGTGCCGCAGGCCGGGTCGTAGATGCTCTCGCCTTCCTGCGGGTCGAGGATGTTCACCAGCAGCGCCACCACGGAGCGCGGGGTGTAGTACTCACCGGCCTTCTTGTTGGACTGATCGGCGAACCGCTTGATGAGGTACTCGTAGGCGTTGCCGAACACGTCAGGGGCGACTGCGGCGTTTGACAGGGTCTTGGATGAGAAGTGCTCGATGAGGTCTGCGAGTTTGGCGTCGGGCAGCTTCTCCTTGTTAGTCCAACTCGCGGAGCCGAACACCCCGTAGAGGGTGTCGGGGTTGGCGTTCTCGATCTCACGGAACGCCGCCTGGAGCGCCGCGCCTATGTTCTCGGTCCGCTCGCGGACCGCTTCCCAGCTGTGGCCGTCGGGGATGACGAAGCGATGGTTCTCGTCAAACTCGGCGAAATCGAAGTCGCCACCGGACTCTGCGAGCGCCTGAGCGAACTCTTCGGCGTAGACGTCGGAGATCCGCTTGAAGAACATCAGCGGGAAGATGTACGCCTTGAAGTCCGCCTGATCGATGCTCCCTCGGAGCATGTCCGCAGCCCTGGCCAGATAGTTCTCCAATTCGGACAATGAAATGGGCACCGTGGGCTCGGCGTATGACCTGGCTAAGTCCAAGGCTTCGTCTTCGGTCATGGTGGGCGTTACCGTCCTAAGTGATTGGCGGGCGAGGGCATTTGGCACCGCGCTAGCGGGCTGAACGCGGGGGCTGATGAGCCCTAGATAAGAGAGCTTTGTCAGTAACGTATCCGGTGGGTCAGACCCCGATGGAGTCCTGTCCGGCACTTTGCCCTCGTGGGGAAGGTGTCTGTCGTACCTGCCCCACGAGGGTTGGCCGTTATCTCTTAGGTCGCCGTGGCGTCGAGGTTGATGTTGAAGCGGACGGCGTCTAGGAGGCTGGACGAGAGAATCTCGCTCGCCTCAGTGATGGACTGCGCAGCGTTCCGGAATCTTGCGACTTCCGCGAGCGCGGCGACGAGGCGTTGCTGGTCGTCCATCGGCATGAGGGGGATCTCGAGGTCGATGATCTTGGCTCGCTGGATGGTGCCGCCGGCGAGGAACCGGGTGTTCCAGGATCCACTGAGCATGGCCGCCAAGTAGTGGGGGTCCACGACGTCTGGCTTGAGGACGCGAAGCAGTTCGATGACCGGTGACAGCAGGTGCCCACCGTCGTCGTCGACCAGGGCTCGGATGTCGAGCTGTGTGATGACCAGGATGTCTGACGGTCGGGTCAGCTCCATGCCGTCCTCGAGCAGGTCCGCTGTGGGCGGGTCGGGAAGGGTGCGGGTTTTGATTGCCCGTGCTCCCACCATTGCTGCCTTGAGGTCATCGTTGACGTCGCGAGGTGCGCGATGCCGTATGCGCTCGATGACGCCCTCGCGGATGAGGTCCTTGACGGTGAGGATTCGCGAGGGGGCGTCCTGTGCGAATGTGACCTGACCGGACTCTTCGACCAGGACCTGGGTGGCTTCCCGGATCGCTGTGGAGGAGTCGGCGTAGGCGGCGTGCACCTCGTCGACGGAAGGCTCCTCGGTGGCGAGCCAACGCTTCGGGGTCAGCTGAGCGTCATCGTTGATCAGATCGTCCACCGACACCCGGACATGCGGAACTTCTGCCAGGGCGGTGGGGGCTTTCAGCCACTGTGAGACATGCGCTTCGGCGTCTGCGACTTCCGATGCGTCGATGAGTAGCACGTCCGACTGCTCGTTGTTGGGGCGTCGGAGCACCCACAGGGCGAGCTGGATGGAGGTATTGGAGGCCATCCCACCGGGCAGCCCAACGATGGTCTCGACACAGCCCTGACGCAGTAGTTCTGCGCGGATCCGTCCTTCTCCTGCGCCCCGGAAGAGCGCACCGTGGGGGGTGATGACGAACGCGCGTCCAGTGTCAGTGAGGTGTGCGATGGCGTGCTGAAGCCAGGCGGTGTCAGCGTTATGGGCTGGCGGTGCGCCGAAGACGAACCGGGGATCGGTCAGACGGAGGTCGTAGTCTAGTCGCAGGCTGAAGGGGGGTTCGGCGATGACGACATCAGCCCGCAGTTCGGGATCCGGGTCGATATGGAGGGTGTCACCCTGCGTCAGATTGAGCGGCACATTGTGGAGTGCGGCCCGGACCTGTGCGACAGCGAGTGCGCGCTCGTTGATGTCGTGCCCTATATAGCTGTCGAAGCTGCCGGTGTCAGCAAGCTGGATCAGAGCGGACGCGATCCCACAGGCAGGATCGTACACAACCCCGCCTGGATGGTTTGAGGCCACGGATGCCAGCAGTTGGCTGGTGCGTGATCCGATGACGCCAGACCAACTCCCATGTCGGCCTTCGGCCCGGGCGGTGCGCTCGAGGACGAAGTCCACGACCGAGGCCAACTCGGACTCGTCAACGGCATCGATCGATTCACGGAGCTTCTGGATGCGGCTCTGGTCGGAATCCGACGGGAGCCTCAGAGATGACAGTCGGAGTGGCTCGGGGACGTTTTCTCCCAGGGCCCGCTCGGCTGCGAGGGCGACGACGATGTCGGCGGCCTGGTCCGGCGTGTAGATGCCGCGAAGTGTGTTCATCGCGGTCCAGACCTGTGCTTCCGTCGAAATCCGGTCGACGGTGTAGCCCTGCTTCGTGAGCCATGTCTGCACCTGGGACAAGGCGTAGAGCGGCTTGGTCTTGGTGCCGGCGGCCTGTGGCGGGAAGTCGTCGTGGCGGCGGCGCCAGTTGCTCACTGCTGCGCGGGACACCCCGGCGAGGTCAGCGATGTCGCTCGAGGAGACGAGGGACTTTGGGGAGGGGGACGGGCTGCTCATGCTGCACCTTCGGTGTTGGTCTGGTGTGGGGTAAAGGTCACGGTCTGCGAGGCGGCCATCTGCAGTCTCTTGGCCAGTGCGGTCTGGTGTGCCACGACGGTGACCTTGACGCCGTGGCCGCCGAGGGTGGCGACGGTGTCGGTGAAGATCCCATCTCCGGAGACGAGGATGACCTCGTCGAATCGGTCGGCGATGTTCTCGTTATTTAAGACATTCAGTAGGGCGTGGTCTGCGCCGTCGATTCCGGTTCCTACGACGATCCGGGCGGAGCTCCAGACCGGCCAGGTGTGGATCGCTCCTGCCTTGCTCACTCCGACGATGACCTGTTCTTGGCGTTGGAGTCCGAGCGTGGAGTCGAGCATCCTCCGGGCCCATTTCGCTTCGGCGAGGGTCCGGATCGACCCACCGGAGATGTTCTCTATGTCGACCAGTGTCAGGCGCCTTCCTCGTAGTGCCGGTGGGCGCGTCTTGTGGTGATCCGTGCGGGCGGTGGTCTTGGCCGGCTGCAGTTTCTGTGTACTTGTTTTGTTCATGGCTATGACTGTAGACCGCCCGACTGCGTAGCGCAAGTGAAAACCGCAAAACAGTTGAAAAGAATTTCGGGCGTGAACTGGTGCCTGGCGCCTGCGTCGGCGGGCGTCCCGTTGGGGTACACCCTTGCGGGACGATGTGCCGCCAACTATCGCTTGTGACTCTCAGCTTCGATTGGCGGG
>NZ_JAALDV010000463.1:0-1333 GCF_014145045.1 Dietzia sp. DQ12-76 | reverse complement strand
CTCATCTCGAACGGCCCCCGCGGTCGCGCGCGAGCGCACCGGCAGCACGGGGCCGTGGATCAGGAGTACCCAACCCATGACCACCACGACCGACCACCCACGCGAACCCGACCCGCCCACTGCCGCCTCCCCCACCGCCGACCTGCCCACCGCCGGACCGCGCGACCCGCGCGTCGGTGGCCCACTGAGGCAACTCATGCTCCGCCTCCACTTCTACGTCGGCCTGCTGGTCGGCCCGTTCCTGCTCATCGCCGCGGTGTCGGGCTTCTTCTACGCGCTGGCGCCGACGCTCGAGAAGGCGGTCTACGCCGATCAGTTGACCGCCGCCTCCTCGGCGCAGAACGTCGCACTGACCGACCAGATCACCACCGCACGCGCGGTTCATCCCGATCTCGCGGTCTCGAGGATCGTGCCCGGGAGCGACGGGTCGACGACCAGGGTGTTGTTCACGGATGACTCACTACCGTCGGAATCGCACTCCCGCGTGGTCTTCGTCGACCCCTCCGACGGTGCCGTCCGCGGGGACACCGTCCAGTACGGGTCCGGCCAGGCGCTCCCTCTGCGCACCTGGCTGTCCGGCCTGCACCGCAGTCTGCACCTCGGCGAGGTCGGGCGCCTCTACTCCGAGCTGGCCGCCAGCTGGCTCGCCCCACTCGCCCTGGCGGGGTTGTACCTGTGGTGGGGCCGTACCCGCCGGGCCGACACCTCTCCGTTCAGGTCGGCCCCCGGCCTGGAGGGGCGGGCGCGCCTACGCTCCCGCCACGCCGTGCTGGGCACCTGGGCACTGGTGGGCATGCTAGTGCTGTCGGCGACCGGTCTGACCTGGTCGGCCTACGCCGGGCAGCGCGTCTCCGACCTCCGCTCCGCCCTGGACTGGACCACGCCGACGCTGTCGGCCCACTCTCCTGAGACCTCCGACGCCATAACCCCTGTCGCCGCGTCCGCGAACGGACACGCGCATCACGGTTCCCATGGCGCTTCCCATGGTCTCGGTTCCGAGGACGCCGCCGCCTGGACCCCGGAGGGAGCGCAGATCGCACTGGCCGGCGCCCGCTCAGCGGGTCTGACGGAACCCGTCCAGCTGGTCCCGCCCGCCGCCGAGGGTGACCCCTGGCGGGTCCAGGAGGCCCGGCGGTCCTGGACGCCCGGGCCCGACGCGGTGAGCATCGATCCCGCGACGGGCGGGGTGGTGCAGTCCATCCCGTTCTCCAGCTACCCCGTCGCCGCCAAACTCACCGACTGGGGCATCCGGCTCCACATGGGGTTCCTGTTCGGGGTGGCCAATCAACTGCTGTTGGCGGCCGTCGCGGCGGCGGTCGTCGTCGTCACTCTC
>NZ_JAALDV010000462.1:0-2163 GCF_014145045.1 Dietzia sp. DQ12-76 | reverse complement strand
GCACCGGCGTCGCGGTGGGTGCCGTACCAGTCGTCCGCACCGTCGACGGGGGCGGACATGCCCTGCTGGGCTGCGGCCGCACGCTCGGCCTGACCCCACCGGGGCAGCGGCTCCGGGGAGGGCTTTCCCTCGACGCGACCCGGGGTGGCGACGCCGGTCTCGAGGAACTCCATCACCACGGCGTCGACAGCCGCGTTACCGGTGCGGAAGGTGCCGTGATCACCGCCGCCGACGACGACCAGCGTCCCACCGAGCGTCTCGACGACCCGGTGTGCGCCGGCGATCGGGGTGACGGCGTCCTTCTCCGAGTGCAGGACGAGCGGCTTCTGGTCGAGGGCGTCACCGTTCGGCTGGATGGTGCGCGCGACCGGTGCCCAACCGACGCAGTCGTCGCCGGCGGCCTCGGCGGCCGCACGGGTGGTGAGCCTGTTGCCACCCGTGTACCTGTCGGCCTTGGCCGCCATGACTCCCAGCTCGCTGGACGGCGAGGCGGTCTCGTTGCACGTGATGATCGCGTTCATCTCGATGTCGGTGCGGAAGACCGGCGAGCGGCTCTCCTGCGCGGCGACGATCCGGGCGGCCGTCGCCGGGTCGACCCGGGCGATGGTGCCGCCGTCGTTGTAGTACTTGAGCATGTGCGCGAGCATCGGCCACGCCTGCTCGGAGTAGGTCGCCCCCACCGTGGCGTCGTACAACCCGGTCGTGGCGTTGTTGGTCAGGCCCTGCAGCGCGAGGGCGCGACCGAGCCCCTCGGCGCGGGCCAGGGCGGGCGCGGTTCCGTTGAGGGTGTCCAGCGCGGGCCGCTCGAGCGCGGTGCCCCGCAGCTCGACGGGCAGGTCGCGGGTCTCGGCCGGCGGCGGGGTGAGGTTGGCGGGCCCCCCGACCTCCTGGTCGGTGACCCACTTCCAGGAGTAGAAGACCTTGCGGGGGGTGTCGCCGAGACCGTAGTAGTCGTCGCGCTCGGCGATCCAGGCGAAGATGTCGTTCAGGCGCCGCTCCTGGGCGAGCGCGCCCTGCTCGGCCTGCTGGGACCACCGCCAGTCGGGGTGCGTGTTGGAATCCAGCACCATGCGACCGGTGTTCTCGGGGAACAGGGTCGCGAAGTCGGTGCCGATCGCGGTGCCGTAGGACACGCCCACGTAGTCAATCTCCGCGAGCCCGAGCGATTCGCGGACGGCGTTCATGTCGCGGGCCGCGTTCTCGGTGGTGAACGAGGCCATGTAGGCCGGATCGGTGCCGAAGCAGGCGTCATGCAGCGCGTTGGCGGAGGTGGGGCCGACGAAGGCGACGTCACAGGTCATCGGGTTGGAACCGTAGAGGCCCCGCGGCTGGACGGCCACGAGATCATGGTTCTCGTACAGGCCGGCCGGCGCGGTGCCGTCCAGGGGCGGACTCCAGAAGTTGAGCGCGTAGTTGCCGGGCCCCCCGGGGTTGCCGAACACGGCCGACCTGGCCTGCCCGGACGAGGCCTTGATCCGGGTCAGCGCGACCTCGGTCCTGGCGCCGTCGGGCTGGCTGTAGTCGACGGGGACCTCGACCGTCCCGCACTCGAGACCCGCCGGCATGTACTCGGCCTCGATCCCGAGCATCTCGGTACAGTCCTGCCACTTGACCGGGGCGGCGGCGGCCACTCCGGTACCAAGAAGTGCGATCGCCCCGACGACCGCGGTGGTGCCAACGAAAGTGCTAGACGGCTGCACCGATCCCCGATTCCATGTTGTGTAGATGACTGCCATACGAATCGGACGCCGCGACCACTCAAGTTCACGAGCGTCACAAGCGTCCGAACCGGTCCAAATGTAGCCTGTGGTCGACCACGCGAAGCGCCAACCCGCACCGACTCAGGGAACCGTCATCCGATCGTTACAGCCGGTGGGTCCTGCGGGACGAAACCGCTGGCAGAAGTGGATATATCACCGTCTGTTCCGGTGTCCGCGCCCGAGGACCGCGAGTGTCGTCGACACCATCGAGAGCGCGGCCGACAGCGTCGCCGCCAGCAGCAGCCAGGGCTCGGTGTAGGTCCGCATGATCACTCCCTCGACCGGGGGGTCCACCACGGGCGGCCGCACGGCCACGAGGTCGCGCGACAGCCACCACAACACCACCGCCAGAGCCGCCGCGAGGACGGCGAGCGCGGCGTGGCGCCGGGCGGTCACGTCGGAT
>NZ_JAALDV010000461.1:0-5295 GCF_014145045.1 Dietzia sp. DQ12-76 | reverse complement strand
CGGCGGTGCTGGCGGTGGTGCTCATCGGGCTCGGGTTGTGGCTGCAGGCCCGGCACGAGGTCACGCCCGAGCGCCCGATCAACCCGGGCGCGTTGGCCCTGGTCGGCACCGGCCTGGCCGCGGCGATGCTCGACGTGATCGCCAGCACCTCGCTCTACCAGTGGATCCCCGTCCCGGCGGCGTACATGTTCGTGGGTGGGTTGGCGCTGGCGGGGATGGCGCTCGCGCAGCGGTGGTCCTCGGCTCTGCTCGCGTGCCTGGTCTCGGCGGGAACGATGCTGCTCTCGCCGTTCATCTCTACCGGCGTGGAGCTGGCGGTGTTCCTCGTGATCCTCGCGATCGCGACCGCGGTGCTCGGCTCGGACCTCGGGATCGCGGTCAGGGTGGTGTGGTCGGTCTTCCCCGCCCCGGTTCTCGTCGGGTACCTCTCGCAGGCGTTCCGTCACGACAGGGGTTCCCAGATCGCGCTCATCGTGGCGGTCCTGGCGTTCGCCGCGGTGGGCGTCGGTATCGCCTGGGTCGATTCCCTGCGTCGCCGCCCGGCTCCGGAGCGGGCGGCCCTCGTCGTCGTCCCCACCGCGGTACCCCTGTTCCTCCTGTCCGGACTGCCCCTCCTCCGGCCGGGATGGCCGGTCGGTCTCGTCCTGGCCGCCGCCTACCTCACGGTCGCGGTGGTCGCCGGACGACGGGCCCAGGAGCCGGGGCCGGTCCTGCTGTCCGCCGTGACGGGTGTCGTGGGCAGCGGTCTGTTGTTCGCCACCTGGGTCGAACTCGGCGGGCGGGAGATGACGAGCCTGGCCCTGACGCTCAGCGCCACCGGGTACCTCGTGGCGGCCGGCCTGTGGCGCCGACGTTGGATGGACTGGGTGGCCGGCGTCGGCGGGTCGATCGCGCTCCTCGTGTACCTGGCGGTCAACCAGCCGTTCTTCGCACTGGACGAGGGGTTGGCGGTCCGCGAGCTCAGCTACTGGGACGTGGTGGCGGCGTTCGCGGCCACCACGCTCGCCGTGGCCGCGACGTGGTGGGGCTCCCGGCTGGCCCCGCACCGGTCCGCCAGGGTGGTGATGGCGGGTGCCGTGGCCGCGCTACTGACCTTCTCGGTCATGGTGGTGGCGGCCGGTGTGGTGATCGGCGACCTCGCCGGCGCGGCGCGTGACGGGTTCCTCGGGGCCCACCTGGTGGTCACGGTCCTGTGGATCAGCTGCGCGGCCTGGTTGATCCTCACCCCGAGCCCCCGGCTCTCGGACGCCCGTCGGATGGGATTCGTCCTGGGATCGCTCGCGCTCGCCAAGTTGCTCTTCCTCGATCTGGCCACGCTCCCCGGGCTGTTCCGGGTGCTGTCCTTCATCGCGGTGGGCGCGGTGATGTTGGCCGTGGCCGTCCGCTACCGCAACGACACGGATCCGTCCGGGAGCGGATCCCCCACGTAGATCCGGAAGGCGCGGGGTTCCGCACCGGCCATGAGGACCTCGACCTCGGGGTGGTCGACCTCGTCCGGGTCGTCCGAGGGCAGGCTCCAGACCACGTCGCCGGAGTCGGTGAGCTCCCTCAGGGCGAGGCGCGTCGCCCGCACCCACGTCACGTGCCGGAGTGCCGGTTCGTCGCGGAGATCGTCCTCGGCCATTCCTTCCCGGAGGTCGACCGTGAGGCGCTCCCCGTCGGGGGCCTCGTACGCGGTGCAGACGTGATCCACGAGGACGGACAGTGGCCACGACGGGCCCGAGCCGAGCAGATCGACGATGATCATCCGCGCATCGCCGACCTGGCAGGCCGTCGGTGTGGTGAGGACGTGGAGCCTGTCGGCAACGTCCTCCGAGATCTCGATGAACTGAACGGTCATGGTGAACCCCTGTTCCGGCGAGGCGGTCCACGGCGGGTCTCGCGCCGCGGCGAGGGCCGTCTCGACTGTGACGTAGATCATACAATATGTCGGTGGCCAACAAGTCTCGGCCAGATGACGATCGCGGAAACCGGCAGGCGGCGTCCCGGCGCGACCGCGGGTCGGTGGATAGGGTCACAGGCGTGAGCATCACGTCGACCGGGCCCGCCACCGACACCACCGTGGGGCGGTCCGACCCCTTCACGCTGACCTACACCGGGTTCGATTCCGGCGAGGAGGGACTTCGCGAGACACTCACCTCCACCGGCAACGGCTACCTCTGCACACGCGGCGCCGCCGAATGGGAGGAGGCCGACGGGGTCCACTACCCCGGGACGTACGTGCACGGTCTGTACAACCGCGCGACCACCATGCTCGGCGGGGTCCCGGTGCACAACGAGGACCTGGTCAACCTGCCCAACTGGCTGCCGATGAAGCTCCGGATCGGCGGTGCGGAGGTGCTGCGGCTCGCCGAGGTGGAGATCCTCGACTACGGGCACGAACTCGACCTCCGGTCGGCGACGCTGACCAGGCGCCTCCGGTTCCGGGACAAGGAGGGTCGCGAGACCGAGCTGGTCAGCCGGCGGTTCGTCTCGATGGCCGCGATGCACCACGCCTACATCGAGTGGACGATCACCCCTGTCAACTGGTCGGGGGAGGCGGAGGTGGTCACCGCGATCGACGGCCGGGTCACCAATGCCGGCGTGCCCCGCTACCGCCAGCTCGAGAGCGACCACCTGCGACCGGGGAGCACGCTCTTCCCCGCGCCGGAGGTGATCGCCCTCAAGGCCCACACCCGTCAGTCCGAGGTCGCGGTCAGCCTGGCCGCACGGACCCTCGTCCTCGTGGCCGACGAGCGGATCGACGTCCCGCGGACGGACTTCCGGACCCCCGACTACATCCAGCAGACGCTGTGCCTGGACCTTGAGCGCGGGGTTCCGGTCACGATCGAGAAGTCTGTCGCACTGTTCACCTCCCGAGACCCGGCCACCGGGAACACCATGACGCGCGCGCACCGATCAGTGAGCCGCGCCCGGCCATTCGACGCGGCCCACGCCCACCACTGTCAGGCATGGGGCCGGCTGTGGCAGGCGTGTGACATGAAGGTGTTCGGCGACGACGAGGCCCAGCATCTGCTCCGGGTCCACATCAGCCATATCCTGCAGACCTGCTCGCACCACACCGCGGACCTCGACGCGGGGGTGCCCGCCCGTGGGATCAACGGGGAGGCCTATCGCGGCCATATCTTCTGGGATGAGTTGTTCGTCTTCCCCTTCCTGACCTTCCGCACCCCGGAGGTCACCCGGGGTCTGCTGATGTACCGCTATCGCCGACTGTCGGAGGCCCGCGCGGCCGCGGAGGCATCCGGGTACGAGGGCTTCATGTTCCCGTGGCAGAGCGGGTCGCTGGGGACCGAGGAGACCCAGGAGGTACACCTCAACCCGCTGTCCGGACGGTGGGACGAGGACCTCTCGCACAACCAGCGACACGTGAGCGCGGCCATCTTCTACAACGTCTGGCAGTACGTCACCCTCACCGAGGACACGATGTTCCTCGAGTTCCGCGGTGCGGAGATGATGCTCGGCATCGCCC
Source organism: Dietzia sp. DQ12-76 (assembly GCF_014145045.1). Classification (NCBI taxonomy): domain Bacteria; kingdom Bacillati; phylum Actinomycetota; class Actinomycetes; order Mycobacteriales; family Dietziaceae; genus Dietzia; species Dietzia sp. DQ12-76. Next base: position 1,823 of record NZ_JAALDV010000461.1, on the reverse strand, counting down.
GTTTCTGGTCCTCGATAGCCCACTACTCACCAGAGCGGGACCGCTACGAGATCCACGGGGTGATGGGGCCGGACGAGTACCACGAGAAGTACCCCGGGGCGTCGGAGGCGGGTCTGCGCAACAACGCCTACACCAATGTGTTCGTGGCGTGGATCTGCGACGTCGCCGCGAGCCTGCTCGACCTCCTCCCCGAGCCCCGGGCCGAGGAGGTGCGCGCCCGACTCGAACTGCGCGAGGAGGAGGTCACGCGGTGGAAGGACATGAGCCGCAAGATGTTCGTCCCGTTCCACGACGGGGTCATCAGCCAGTTCGAGGGGTACGAGGACCTCGAGGAGTTGGACTGGGACTCCTACCGCGCCCAGTACGGCGACATCCAGCGGCTGGACCGGATCCTCAAGGCCGAGGGGGACACCCCTGACCGGTACAAGCTGGCGAAGCAGGCCGACGCCGTGATGCTGTTCTTCCTCTTCAGCGACTCCGAACTCAGGCGCGTCGTCCGGCGGCTCGGATACGACTTCCCGAGCGATGCCGCCCAGCGCACCATCGAGTACTACGACCGACGGACCTCCCACGGATCGACGCTGTCCTACATCACGCACGCGGGAGTGCTCGCCCGCTTCGACCCGGACGCCTCCTGGGAGAGGTTCAAGGTGGCCCTGGGTAGCGACGTCAACGACATCCAGGGCGGAACCACGCGTGAGGGGATCCACATGGGGGTCATGTCCGGGACCGTCGATCTGGTCCAACGGTTCTACGCGGGTATGCGGGTCAGCGGCGGGATGTTGCGACTCGACCCCAACCTGCCCAGCGGCATAGACGGGGTGTCCTTCAACATGACCTACCTGCGGTCACCGCTGACGGTGACGGTGATGAGGGATCGCGTCACCGTCCACCACCGCGACGGGGTGATCGACGCGACCCCCGTGCGGGTTCGGGTCGGCCGGCAGGAACGGATGGTCGCGGTGGGCGGCGAGGAGACGTTCACTCTGACGTGAGGTCCGACAGATCCGATGTGACGCCCTGCCGGGACCGTCGACGCTCCTCCCTCTCCCGGTGGCGTGCGGCGTGGCGTTCCCTCTCACGCTCCGTCTCGACCGCGTGATCGTAGGGGTTGCCACGGAAGCGATGGACCGAGTAGGCGATCAGTACCAGGCCGATGAGTCCGGAGGCGATCAGGCTCCCGCCGGTACCCCAACCGCCGATGAACCACCAGGCCGGGTCGAACGGCCACCACCGGGGCGCCGGGGGATGCTGTCCCCAGTAGATCCCCAGCCCGACCAGCCACGCCACGCCGAGCACCGACGCCGCGATCCTCGGCCAGGTCTGCACCCCGCGGGACGCACCCTCGAGCGCGACGCGCTTGACGGGGTCGACCCGCTTCTCGATCCACTCGTACTGCTGGGAGAGCACCACCATTCCCGCGAAGAGCGTGAGCAGCCCGGGGCCGGGCAGGAACAGGGCCGCGATTCCCAGCACGACGAGGGTCCACCCGAGTGTCTCGAGGGCGAGGCGCTTGGCCGCGACGTAACCGAGTCTTCTCACCCGACCATGGTGGCAGAGATGCGCGGCGTGGGTACGGCTGCGCGCTCAGGCCGGAACGGGTGAACCGAACGCGCGTGCAGCACGCACGCCTGCCTCGAGGTCGACCTCCGGCCACCCGTCGGGGGAGTGCAGGACGGCCGCCAGTTCGGGCGAGTCCAGCCGCGCACCGGCCGCCAGGAGCGCGTCGACCGCTCCGGTTCCCGGGGCGTCGAGCAGGGTGTCGTCGGCGAGGTCGTCGATGATGTCCCGCACGGCCGCCGCGGTCACCGGAAAGATCTCCG
>NZ_JAALDV010000460.1:0-1970 GCF_014145045.1 Dietzia sp. DQ12-76 | reverse complement strand
CGGCGGTGGGAGTCCTCGGGCCCGAGCCCCGGCCCGATCTCCACGCACCGGAGCCGGAGCCCGCACCGGATCCCGGGCCCGCACCCCGATCCGAGCCCCGTCGCCGGGACGACGGCGCCGCAGGGGAGAAGATCCCCGCGGCGGAGCTGATCGCCCGGCTCCGGCGAGAACGGGAGAGGGAGAGGGGACGCGATAGCGACGCGTGAGGCCCGGCCCGGCCTCCGGAGTGTGAACCTGGGTCCCGGCCGTCCCGCGGGTTATGGTGGCGTAATGAAGGGGACGCGGGGCACCACGCTGCGCCGTCGTGTCCGGATGGTCCTGGCCAACCCCTGGTTCAAGGCGATCGCGACCCTGACCGTCCTGGGTTTCATCCTCTACTGGCTCCGCGGACAGATGCCGTTCTTCGCCGAGGGGTTCTCGGCGGTGGTCAATCCGCACTGGGGATGGGTCGCGGTCGCGTTGGTGTTCTCGTACCTGTCCATGTCCAGCTACGGCTCGGTGCAGAAGGTGCTCCTCCAGTCGGCCGGGGTCAGGGTGGGGTACTGGGGGAGCGTCGGACTGGTCTTCTCCGCCAACGCGTTCTCGACGTGCATTCCCGGCGGACAGGTCTTCGGGACCACCTTGACCTACCGCAAGACCCGGCAGTGGGGTGCGACGCGGGTCGTGGCGTCGTGGCAGCTGGTGATCTCCGGGGTGCTGTCGGCGGTGGGGATCGTGCTGCTCGCGCTGGCGGGCTTCTTCCTGGTGGGCCGCGTGTCCAACCCGTTCCTGCTGATGCTGTCGGCCGTCGGCCTGGTGGCGATCGTGGTGGTGGTGCAGTGGGCCGCGCGGAACCCGGACAGGATCGAGGAAGCCCTGCTGGCCCTCCTGGCCTGGGTCAACGCGCGGCGACGCAAGCCCGCCCACCATGGCGCCACCGGAGTGCGCAAGATCGTGGAGCAGGCCGAGGCGGTCGAGATGACCAAGACCCAGTTCGCCAAGGCCTTCGCGTTCTCGCTGCTCAACTGGGTGGCCGATGTCGGGTGCCTGTGGGCGGCCGCCCACGCGGTCGGCGCGCAGCCCAGCATCGGAGGTCTGTGCATCGCGTATGTCACCGGCAAGATCGTGGCCTCCGCGCCGATCACGCCGGGCGGGCTCGGGACGGTCGAGTTCGCGCTCATCACCGCACTCACCGCTGGTGGACTGGGCGCGCATCAGGCGTTCGCGGCGGTGTTCCTCTACCGCATCGTCAGCTTCGTCTTGGTGGCGCTGGCGGGATGGGTGGTCTTCTTCCTCTTCTACCGTGGAGCGGTGGAGATCGACCCCGATGTCGAGCACGAGGAGGGATCCCCTCCTCGTGAGCGCCCCTCGTCGTCGTCGACCACCCCCCACCCGGAACGCTCCACGGTCGTCGCCGCCCCGCCGGCCGGTATCGCCGCGATGTGGCCGCTGCACGGCACTCCGTGGCGTCCGACCTTCCACGCGCATTCTGGTCCTACCCCCCTTCTGCGGGTCCGCGATGACGGGACGCGAGCGGACGGGGGCGGCGATGTCGACGACGAGGCCCGCGACGACGCAGACGAGGACTCGTGTGCGGTGAGCGGCCCGAGGCGACGTGACGAGAAGGAGCCGTGACAGTGGTGGCCCTTCCGCTCGTCCTCCTGCTCGACGCGGTGTCGGTGGTCGTGTTCGCGACCTTCGGACGCGGTGCGCATTCCGAGGGTCTCGGGCTCGGCCAGGTGTGGGGGACGGCGTGGCCGTTCCTGGTGGGTCTGCTGGTGGGGTGGATCGCGGTGCTGGCCGCTCGCCGCGACCCCGCGGGCGTCCGATCCGGTGTCGTGGTGTGGGCCTGCACGCTCGTCGGCGGGATGGTGATCCGCGGACTCGGCGACGGGCGGGTGCCGCACTGGAGCTTCATGCTGGTGGCCGCTCTCGCCACCGGCGTGCTGCTCCTGGGGTGGCGGGCACTGCGCGCAGCGTGGACCCGGCGC
>NZ_JAALDV010000459.1:2349-8122 GCF_014145045.1 Dietzia sp. DQ12-76 | reverse complement strand
CCTCCGCTCCGCGTCGGCCCTGAGTCGACGGTGCCTCCGCTCCGCGTCGGCAACATGTCCGGGTTCTACGGCGACCGGTTCTCCGCCATGCGCGAGATGCTCGACGGCGGCGAGCTCGACGTCCTCACCGGCGACTACCTGGCCGAACTCACCATGCTCATCCTCGGCCGCGACCGGATGAAGAACGCCGAGCTGGGATACGCCAAAACGTTCCTGCGCCAACTCGAGGACTGCCTCGCACTGGCACTGGAGAAGAACGTCACCATCGTCGCCAACGCGGGCGGGGTCAATCCGGCGGGTCTCGCCGACGCCGTCCGCGAACTGGCGGGCCGTCTCGGACTGTCCCCCGAGGTCGCCCACGTCGAGGGTGACGACCTCATCGCCCGGGTCGGCGAGCTCGACATCCCCGCCGACGCAGGGTTCCCCGTCACGGCCAACGCCTACCTCGGTGCCTTCGGCATCGCCCGGTGCCTGGACGCCGGGGCCGACATCGTCGTCACCGGTCGCGTCACCGACGCGTCGGTGATCGTGGGGCCGGCCATCAGCCACTTCGGTTGGGGCCGACACGACCTCGACGCGCTCGCCGGCGCCACCGTCGCGGGTCACGTCATCGAGTGCGGGACCCAGGCCACGGGCGGCAACTACGCCTTCTTCAACCGGGGTGAGATCGCCGACCCCGTCGCCCCCGGCTTCCCGATCGCCGAGATCTCGTCCGACGGCACCTCCGTCATCACCAAGCACCCCGGAACGGGAGGTGCGGTCACCGTCGGCACCGTCACCTCGCAGTTGCTGTACGAGGTCACCGGGGCCCGGTACGGCGGCCCCGACGTCGTCACCCGACTCGACACCGCCACTCTCACGCAGGAGGGGCCCGACCGGGTGAGGATCTCCGGCGTGGTGGGAGAGGCGGCCCCGCCCACCACCAAGGTCTCCGTGACGTGCCTCGGCGGCTTCCGCAACGAGCTCACCTTCCTGCTCACCGGGCTGGACATCGAGGACAAGGCGGCGCTCGTGGAGCGCCAGTTCCTCGCCGGGCTGGCCACGCGACCCGCGGAGATCGACTTCCGTCTGCAGCGCACCGACCACCCCGACGCCGACACCCAGGCCGCCGCGACCGCGCTGCTCACCATCGTCGCGTGGGATCCGGACCCCGACGTCGTGGGCCGCGCCTTCTCGGACGCCGCCGTCGCGATGACGCTGGCCAGCTACCCGGGTGCCACCCCCAGCGCGCCGCCCGGACGCGGGGGCCCGTACGGCGTGTACGTCCCCGCCTACCTCCCGCAGGACGCGATCCCTCATGTCGCGGTGCTGCCCGACGGCACGAGGGTCGACATAGCGCCTCCGGAGGACACCCGTGAGATGGGCGACGGCCACGCGTCCGACGGACTCGACGCCGAGGGAGCTCCGCTGCCGGAGTGGTCGTCCTCGGAGTCCACCACCCGGAGGCCGCTGGGGGACGTGCTCGGCGCCCGCTCGGGCGACAAGGGCGGCACCGCCAACATCGGACTGTGGGCCGGTGATCAGAAGGCCTACCGCTGGATGCGCGACACCCTCACCGTCGAAGAGATCCGCCGACTTCTCCCCGAGACCGCCGACCTGGCGATCGAGCGGTACGAGCTGCCGCGCATCAACGCCCTGAACTTCGTCGTCGACGGCCTGCTCGGCAAGGGAGTCGCCCACGGCTACCGCTGGGATCCGCAGGCCAAGGGTCTCGCCGAGTGGCTGCGCTCCCGCGTCGTCGACGTCCCCCACGACATCACCGCCCCCGTCCTCGCCGTTCCGGCACCCGCGAAGGAGAACTCGTGACCATCCCGCCCCACGTACCGGGCGACCCCTGGTACTCCGACGAGAGTCTCGCCCTGCGCGAGACCACGACCCGCTTCGCCCAGCGCGAGATCCTGCCCCACCAGGACGAGTGGGAGGCCGCGGGCGTGCTCCCTCGTGAGCTCCACGCCAAGGCCGGTCAGCTGGGCCTGCTCGGCGTCTCGTTCCCGGAGGAGGCCGGCGGCGGGGGCGGCGGCATGCGGGACTCGCTGATCGTGTGCGAGGCCCTCCACGAGGCCGGGGTCTCCGGCGGTGTGTTCGCCTCACTGTTCACCTGCGGTATCGCCACGCCACACCTGGCCCAGTCCGGCAGGCCCGACCAGATCGAGCGCTGGGTCGCCCCCACTCTCGCCGGCGAGATGATCGGCTCCCTGGCGATCACCGAACCCGGTGGGGGCTCCGACGTCGGGCGTCTCACCACCACCGCCCGCCGGGACGGGGACCACTACGTCGTCAACGGCGCCAAGACGTACATCACCTCCGGCACCCGCGCCGACTTCGTGGTGACCGCCGTGCGCACCGGTGGCGACGAGCTCAGGGGAGCGGCAGGCGTGAGTCTGCTGGTGATCCCCACCGACACCCCCGGTTTCCACCGTTCGGCTCCGCTGGACAAGCTGGGCTGGCGCGCCTCGGACACCGCCGAGCTGACGTTCACCGACTGCCGGGTTCCCGTGGAGAACCTCGTCGGCGCCGAGAACGACGGGTTCGCCCAGATCGCGATCGGCTTCGTGGGAGAGCGCGCGGCGCTGGCCGCGCAGGGGTACTCCCACGCCCAGCGCTGCCTGGACCTGACCCTGGACTGGGTCCGCGAACGCGAGACCTTCGGCCGACCCCTGCTCTCCCGGCAGGCCGTGCAGAACACCGTCACCGAGATGGCCCGCCGCATCGACGTCGCCCGCACCTACACCCACCGCTGCGTGGACCTGGCCGAGGCGGGGCACGATGCGATCGCCGAGGTCTGCTTTGCCAAGAACACCGCTGTCGAGTGCGCGGAGTGGGTCGCGACGCAGGCACTCCAGCTCTTCGGGGGACTCGGATACATGGCCGAGTCCGAGGTGAGCCGACAGTTCCGCGACGTCCGCCTGTTGGGCATCGGCGGAGGCACCACCGAGATCCTCACCACCCTCGCCGGACGCCGTCTGGGGTACACCGCATGAGCCTCCTACGATCCACCCTCGACACCACCGGCGCCGAGTTCGGTGCCGCCAGAGCCGCGATGGAGGACAAGCTCGCCCAGCTCGCGGCCGATCTCGACCCCGCTCTCGCCGGAGGCGGCGAGCGCAAGGTCGCCCGCCACCGCGAGCGGGGCAAGTTCACCGCCCGGGAGCGGATCGACATGGTCCTCGACCGCGAATCCCCGTTTCTCGAGCTGTGTGCGCTCGCCGCGTGGGGATCCGATTTCCAGACCGGCGCCTCCGTGGTCGCCGGCATCGGCGTCGTCGAGGGCGTGGAGTGCCTCGTGATCGCCAACGACCCCACGGTCAAGGGGGGCACGTCCAACCCGTGGACCCTGCGCAAGATCCTCCGACTCAACGACGTGGCCATGAAGAACCGGCTCCCGGTGATCAGCCTCGTCGAGTCCGGGGGCGCCGACCTGCCCACCCAGAAGGAGGTGTTCATCCCGGGAGGGGCGCTCTTCCGCGACCTCACCCGGTTGTCGAAGGCGGGCATCCCCACGATCGCGGTGGTCTACGGGAACTCCACCGCGGGCGGAGCGTACGTCCCGGGGATGAGCGACCACGTGGTCATGATCGAGGAGCGCTCGAAGGTGTTCCTCGCGGGGCCGCCCCTCGTCAAGGCCGCCACCGGCGAGATCGCCGACGAGGAGACCCTCGGCGGCGCCGACATGCACGCCCGCGTCTCCGGTCTGGCCGACCACCTGGCCACCGACGAGGCCGACGCCGCGCGCATCACGCGCGGTATCGTGCGCCGGCTCAACTGGACCAAGGCCGGGCGCGCCCCGCGCGCCGAGGTCGCCCCGCCGCTGTACGACGCCGAGGACCTCCTGGGCATCGTCCCCGACGACCTCAAGATCCCGTTCGATCCGCGGGAGATCATCGCGCGCGTCGTGGACGGGTCCGACTTCGACGAGTTCAAGCCGCTCTACGGGGCGAGCCTGGTGACCGGGTGGGCCGAGATCCACGGGTACCCGGTCGGCATCATCGCCAACGCCCGCGGTGTGCTGTTCAGCGCGGAGGCGCAGAAGGCCACGCAGTTCATCGAGTTGGCCAACCGGTACGACACCCCGCTGCTCTTCATGCACAACACCACCGGCTACATGGTGGGCTCGGAGTACGAGCGCGGCGGCATCATCAAGCACGGTTCGATGATGATCAACGCGGTCTCCAACTCCGAGGTCCCGCACCTGTCGCTCATCACCGCGGCCTCCTACGGCGCGGGCCACTACGGCATGTGCGGCCGCGCGTTCGACCCCCGGTTCCTCTACACGTGGCCGAGCGCCAAGTCCGCGGTCATGGGGGGTCAGCAGCTCGCCGACGTGGTGACCTCCGTGGCCGCCGCGGCCTCGGCCGCGCGGGGTGAGGAGATGAGCCCGGAGACGATCGACGGTCTCAAGACCATGATCGCCGACCAGATCGAGAAGGAATCGCTGCCGGCCTTCCTGTCCGGGATGCTCTACGACGACGGCATCATCGACCCCCGCGACACCCGGACCGTCCTGGGTCTGAGCCTGTCCGCGATCCACTCCGGAGACGTCGCCGGAACCGACCGCTTCGGCGTCTTCCGGATGTGAGGAACTCCATCATGCAGAACGCACCCACCCCTGCGCCGACGACTCCGGCCCAGACCACCGTCGCCCCGATCACCTCGGTTCTCGTCGCCAACCGCGGTGAGATCGCCCGCCGCGTCCACCACACCGCCCGCGGCCTGGGCATGACCACGGTCGCCGTCTACTCCGATGCCGACGCGGACGCCCCGCACGCCCGTGAGGCGGACGCGGCGGTCCGGTTGCCCGGCAGTACCCCCACGGAGACCTACCTGCGTGGTGACCTTCTCATCGCCGCGGCGAGGGCTGCCGGCGCCGACGCGATCCACCCGGGTTACGGGTTCCTGTCCGAGAACGCCGGGTTCGCCCGCGACGTGATCGACGCGGGGCTCACCTGGGTCGGCCCGCCGGTGCCCGCCATCGAGGCGATGGGCTCGAAGATCGAGGCCAAGAAGATGATGGGCGAGGCGGGCGTGCCCATGCTCACCGATCTCGAGCCGGCCGACGTGACCGAGGACATGCTCCCGGTACTCGTCAAGGCGTCCGCGGGCGGCGGCGGTCGGGGCATGCGGATCGTCCGCACCCTCGACGCGCTCCACGACGAGATCGCCGCCGCGCGACGCGAGGCCAGGTCGGCCTTCGGTGACGACGCGGTGTTCTGCGAGCGGTTCCTCGAACGGGGCCGCCACATCGAGGTCCAGGTCATGGCCGACTCCCACGGGACCGTCTGGGCGGTGGGGGAGCGCGAGTGCTCCATCCAACGGCGACACCAGAAGGTCATCGAGGAGGCGCCGAGCCCGCTGGTCGAGCGGACCCCGGGCATGCGGGAGAAACTGTATTCGGCCGCCCGCGACGCCGCGTCCGCGATCGGGTACACCGGGGCCGGCACGGTCGAGTTCCTCGCCACCGACGACGGCGAGTTCTACTTCCTCGAGATGAACACCCGTCTCCAGGTGGAGCACCCCGTCACGGAGGCCACGACCGGCCTGGACCTGGTGGCGCTCCAGCTGGATGTGGCCGCGGGTCTGCCGCTGCCGTCCGGCGAACCCCCGGCCGCACACGGCTGGTCCGTCGAGGCGCGTCTCTACGCCGAGGACCCGGCCCACGACTACGCCCCGGGCTCGGGGACGCTCTGGGCGCTCGACGTCCCCGGGGTCTCCACCCGGTTCGAGGGCCCCCATCGACCCGGCATCCGGCTGGACAGCGGAGTCGAGCCGGGGCCGG
>NZ_JAALDV010000459.1:0-2173 GCF_014145045.1 Dietzia sp. DQ12-76 | reverse complement strand
TACCACCAACCGGGCCCAGCTCGTCCGGGTCCTGCGCCATCCCGAGTTCATCGCCGGCAACCTGTCCACCGCGTTCCTCGACGACCACGGGTCCGCCGCGCTCGCCGCCCCGCTCGCCGACGACGAGGCCGTGCGGATCTCGGCCCTCGCCGCCGCGCTGGTGTCCGGGACCGCCGACCACGCCGCCGGCCCCGTGCCCCTGGCCCGGGCCGGATTCCGCAACGTCGGCCGCACCCTGCAGAAGCGGACGCTGCGCCACGGCGAGAAGGACCTCGAGGTGGCCTATCTCCGCGACCGTTCCGGCGCCCACCCGGATGGCGATCTCGCGGAGATCGTCGACGTCGGCCGGGTCCGTCCCGCCGCGGTGGACCTCGAGATCAGGGGGGTGCGCCACACCTTCTGCGTACACCGGTACGAGGTGGCCGGCTCGGACACCGTCGTGGAGGTGGACTCGCCCCTCGGGCCGGTCTCACTCGTCGAACCGCCCCGCTACACCGATCCCGGCGCGGAGGTCGCCGCCGGGTCGTTGCTCGCCCCCATGCCGGGCGCGGTCATCCGGGTCGCCGTCTCCGTGGGCGACACCGTCACCGCCGGCCAACCGCTGTTGTGGATGGAGGCCATGAAGATGGAACACACCATCTCCGCGGCGGTGGACGGCGTCGTCAGCGAGCTCCCCGTCGAGGTGGGCACGCAGGTCGAGACCGGCACCACCCTCGCCGTCGTCACCGAGTCCGGCAGCACCGACCCCACCACCCAGGAGTGACCACGATGACCGACATCTCACAGATCCCCAACCCCGTCGTCGACACCGAGGAGCAGACGCAGCTCCGCAAGGTGGCCTTCGACCTGGGCTCGCGATACGGCATGGAGTACATGCGCGAAAAGTCCGACGCCGGTGAGACCACCGACGAGCTGTGGACCGAGGCGGGCAAGCTCGGGCTGCTGGGGGTGAACCTGCCCGAGGAGTACGGCGGCGGTGGGGCCGGCATGACCGAGCTCGCGATGGTCGAGGAGGAACTCTCCGCCGCGGGCGCCGGGCTGCTCATGATGGTGGTCTCGCCCGCCATCAACGGCACGATCATCTCGCGCTTCGGTACCGAGGAGCAGAAGAAGCGCTGGCTCCCGGGCCTGGCCTCGGGCGAGATCATCACCTCGTTCGCCATCACCGAGCCGGACGCCGGGTCCAACTCCCACGCCATCACCACCACGGCCCGCCGGGACGGCGCGGACTTCCTGCTCAGCGGGCAGAAGACCTACATCTCGGGGGTCGACCAGGCCGACGCGATCCTCGTGGTGGCCCGTCTCGAGGGCGCGACCAGCGGCAAGCTCCAGCCGGCGCTGTTCATGGTGCCCACCGACGCACCGGGCCTCGAGCGCACCCACATCCCCACCGAGGTGCGCACGCCCGAGCGGCAGTTCCAGCTGTACTTCGACGACGTCCGGTTGCCCGCCGACGCGCTCATCGGCGACGGCGACACGGCGCTGCTCATGCTCTTCGCGGGCCTCAACCCCGAGCGCATCATGGCGTCCGGCATGGCGATCGGGTCCGCGCGCTACGCGATGGACAAGGCCACGACGTACGCGAACGAGCGCTCCGTGTGGAAGACCCCGATCGGCGCCCATCAGGGGATCGCGCACCCACTCGCGCAGTGCAAGATCGAGCTGGAGCTGGCGCGTCTCATGATGCGCAAGGCCGCCGCGCTCGTGGACGCCGGCCTGGACGACCTCGCGGGCGAGGCCGCCAACATGGCCAAGTACGCCTCCGGCGAGGTCTCCGCCCGGACCGTCGACCAGGCCATCCAGACCCTCGGCGGCAACGGCCTGTCGGTGGAGTACGGCCTCGCCGGGATGCTCGCCGCGTCACGCCTGCCGCGCATCGCGCCGGTGAGTCGGGAGATGATCCTCAACTACGTTGCCCAGCACTCGCTCGGGCTGCCGAGGAGCTACTGACATGACCGCGCAGGGTGAGCAGGAGCTGGTGCGGTACGAGGTCTCGGGCGGTGCGGCCCGTGTGACCCTGGACTCGCAGCACAACCGCAACGCCATCTCCACCGCGCTGGTCGGGCAGCTGCACGCCGCGCTGGACCGGGCGGCCACCGACCACGACGCCCGCGTGGTGGTCCTCGGTCACGCCGGCGGCACCTTCTGCGCCGGCGCCGACCTCTCCGAGGCC
>NZ_JAALDV010000458.1:1536-2840 GCF_014145045.1 Dietzia sp. DQ12-76 | reverse complement strand
GGCGGGTCGGTCCGGAATCGCTCACGGGCCACAGTGTGGCACCCGGGGGCCAGCCGCGTGGAGTGGGGAGCCGACGGCCGGGCACCCGCAGGGGGACCGGGCCGGATAGGCTCGCCGGTGCCGTGGTGCTCGGGAAGCCGGAGGGAAAGCCGGCGCGGCCCTCGCCACTGTAGTCGCGGAGTCGAGCGACCCTCGTCCGTCCCACGCGGGGCGGAGACCACTGGGCCACGGCCCGGGAAGGTCGGTCGCACGGCGTCGATGCGAAAGCCAGGAGACCGGCCACGGCGTCATGTTCCACGAGGGTTTGGAGAAGAACATGCGCCATGACCGGCGTTCGGCGTCCCCTGAGGACGCCACGGCACCATCTACTGAGGCCACGGGTACTGAGGCCACGGCACCATCTGACAACACGGCACCGTCCGATGGCGCCGCACCACAGGCACCCCGTATCGCCCTGCTGTCCACCTCCGACACGGACCTGCTCTCCGCTCGCGCCTCCCGGGCCGACTGGACGCTCGGCAACCCGTCCCGGATCGACGTGGAGACGGACCTGCCCGGCCTGCTCTCCGGCACCGACCTCATCGTCGTCCGGATCCTCGGGTCGCGCAGGTCCTGGGAGCCCGGCTTCGAGGCCGTGATGGCCACCGGCGGACCGGTGGTGGTCCTCGGCGGCGAGCAGGCCCCGGATGCCGACCTGATGGAGTTGTCCACGGTGCCGATCGGCATCGCGGCCGAGGCGCACCGCTATCTCGCCGAGGGTGGGGAGCGGAACCTCGCCCAGCTCCACGCCTTCCTCTCGGACACCGTGCTGCTCACCGGCACCGGGTTCGAACCCCCGGAGAGCGTCCCCGTGTGGGGGATGCCGCCGCGGCCGGGTGGCGATTCCCCGGCGAGTGGTCACAAACGTGGCGAATCCCGACACGCGACCTGGGAGAACGCGAGCGAAATCGACCAGTCGCGGGGCGGCCCCGGGGTGGACCAGTCGCGGGGCCTCCCCCGCGTCGGAGTGCTCTACTACCGCGCCCACGAGGTGAGCGGGAACTCCGGATTCGCGCACGCGCTGGCCGACGCGATCGACGCCACCGGGCAGGCCGTGGGCGTGCCCGTGTTCGCCGGTTCCCTGCGCTCGGCGCCCGACGAGTTGTTCGACGCGCTCGGGACGCTCGACGCGCTGATCGTCACGGTGCTGGCGGCCGGCGGGACCACGCCCGGGGCGGTGAGCGCGGGCGGCGAGGACGAGACGTGGGACGTCGAACGGATCGCCGTGCTCGACATCCCCGTGCTCCAGGGACTGTGCCTCACGT
>NZ_JAALDV010000458.1:0-1417 GCF_014145045.1 Dietzia sp. DQ12-76 | reverse complement strand
CTCGGCCAACCAGATCGCGATCCCCGAGTTCGACGGCCGCATCATCACCGCGCCGTTCTCGTTCAAGGAGATCGACGCCGACGGATTGCCCCGGTACGTCGCCGACCCCGAGCGCTGCGCGCGCGTCGCGGGGATCGCGGTGTCACACGCGCGACTGCGCCACGTCCCCGCGGCCGACCGCCGGATCGCCCTGGTGCTCTCGGCCTACCCGACCAAGCACTCCCGGATCGGCAACGCGGTCGGCCTGGACACCCCGGTCTCGACCATCCGGCTGCTGCGCCGGATGCGCGACGAGGGCTACGACCTGGGTCCGGAGGACGGGCCTGTCGCCAGGTTCCTCGACGTCGCCGACAGTGGCTCGGAGGGCACCTACGCCGACGACACGGCCGCCGGTGACGCCCTGATCCACGCCCTGATCGCCGCGGGCGGACAGGACGAGGAGTGGCTGACCAACGCCCAGCTCACCGACAGTCACGTGCGGATCTCCCCCGACGACTACCTGCGGTGGACGGCGGACCTGCCGGAGTCGCTGCGCGCGGAGATGGTGGACGCCTGGGGGCAGGCCCCCGGTCGGTTGTTCGTCAACGACGCCGGCGAGATCGTCCTGGCCACGATCTCGGCCGGCAACGTCGTCCTGTTGATCCAGCCGCCCCGCGGCTTCGGCGAGAACCCGGTGGCGATCTACCACGACCCCGAGTTGGCGCCCTCCCACCACTATCTGGCCGCCTACCGGTGGCTCGCCAAGGGGTTCGGCGCCCATGCGCTGGTCCACATCGGCAAGCACGGGTCGCTGGAATGGCTGCCGGGCAAGAACGCCGCGCTGTCGGCGGCGTGCGCGACCGACGCGGCGATCGCGGACCTACCGCTGATCTACCCGTTCCTCGTCAACGACCCCGGCGAGGGCGCCCAGGCCAAACGCCGCGCCCACGCCACGATCGTCGATCACCTGGTGCCGCCCATGGCGCGCGCCGAGGCCTACGGCGACATCGCCCGCCTCGAGCAGCTGCTGGACGAGTACGGCAACATCGCCTCCATGGACCCGGCCAAGCTGCCGGCGATCCGCGCGCAGATCTGGACACTCATGCGGTCCGCGCACATGCACGAGGACCTGGGACTGGAGCAGCAGCCCGGTGACGAGGAGTTCGACGACTTCCTGCTCCACGTCGACGGGTGGCTGTGCGAGATCAAGGACGTCCAGATCCGCGACGGGCTGCACGTGCTGGGTCAGGCGCCGGACGGCGAGGCGCGGGTGAACCTGGTGCTCGCCATCCTGCGGGCCTCGCAGGTGTGGGGCGGCGAATTCGGTGCCGTTCCCGGTCTGCGTCGCGCCCTCGGCCTGGTCGAGGACGCCCCGACCCAGGAGGTCGACCGCGTGGAGGCCCGGGCCCGGGCGCTGGTCGAGGCCATGGACGCGCGG
>NZ_JAALDV010000457.1:0-1506 GCF_014145045.1 Dietzia sp. DQ12-76 | reverse complement strand
CTCGTGGGTGAGATAGACGAGATAGGTCCACAGGGTGGAGGTGTTGGACTCGACCCGCTCCCCCGCGTTGAAGACGGGGCCGTTGCCGGCGATGATGTTGCGGACCGTGCGCAGGACGATCAGGCCGTCGTCGGCGATCCACCGGCGCTGCCAGGCACCCGCGAGGAACACCGCCACCACCACCGCGAGGCCGCCCCAGAAGACCGCCGGCTCGGCCGGGACACCCCGGGTCCGCACAGCCTCGGCCGCGGACCGACGCGCCGTCGGACGCCCTGTCGTCGGACGCCCTGTCGCCGGCCCTCCAGGTGTCATCTCCGACATCGCCCGCCCACCCCTGTCAGGCGAGGGACGGTACGAGGTAGACGCCGATCACCACGGTGAGGACCCAGATCGCGGCGAGGACCTGCAGCACGCGGTCGCCGAGGGCGATGTCCTCGGGCTCGCCGGCCTGGGCGGCGTCGACGTCCACGGCGTAGCGCAGCACCGCGATGGTGAACGGCACGATCGAGATCTGCAACCACACGGCCGAGCCGGACGGCTGCGTGGGGTCGGAACCCCGGTCGTAGGCCCAGAGGGCGTAACAGAGCACGAGCACCGTCGCCGACAGTGTCCAGACGAACCGCAGGTAGGTCGGCGTGTAGCTCTCCAGCGCCTTACGGATCTTGGCGCCGGTCTTGAGGTGCAGGTTCAGTTCGGCATACCGCTTCCCGGCCGCCATGAACAGGGAGCCGAACGCCATGACCAGCAGGAACCACTGGGAGATCTCGACCTCGGCGGCCGCACCGCCCGCCACCGCGCGGAGCAGGAAGCCGGAGGAGACGAACGCGATGTCGAGCACCGGCTGGTGCTTGAGCCCGAAGCAGTACATGAGCTGCAGGACGATGTACACGGCCACGACGATCGCCAGCGCCGGGTGCGCGAACAGCACCGAGATGACGAGCGACGCCACGATGAGCGCCACCGCCATCCCGTATGCCAGCCCGACCGGGAGCACACCGGCGGCGATGGGACGGAAACGCTTGGTGGGGTGGGCGCGGTCCGCCTCGACGTCCATCGCGTCGTTGATCAGGTAGACGCTGGAGGCCGCCATGCAGAACGCCACGAAGGCGACGAAGACCGAGAACAGGACGGAGGTGTCCGTGAGCGTCTGCGTGCCGGCCGCCGCGGGCGCCGCGACCACGAGGACGTTCTTGACCCACTGCCGCGGCCTGAGCGCCTTGACCATACCGTCCAGCAGGTTCTTGGGCGGCGAGCCCTTGGCCTCCTCCTCGGCCTCGGCGAGATCGATCTCGTTGGCGGTGTGCGGCTCCGCCCCGAGGAGATGGTGATCGCCCCCGCCCCGGGTGGCCGGGACTCCGGTCTGATCGGTCATCGATTCTCCTCGGGGGTCGGGATGGGGCTCGGTCCGGGCACGCCGTCACGAAGCGCGGCCGGCAACAGCTTCTGGACGCGGCCCGTGGGCCAGACCGCGCGCGTGAGCGCGGCGCAGCCCGCACCGACCGCGGC
>NZ_JAALDV010000456.1:3841-6859 GCF_014145045.1 Dietzia sp. DQ12-76 | reverse complement strand
GTCGGGCCCCGGCCCCGGCCCGGCTCAGGCCCCGGTGAGCACGACGGCGCGGCCGAGAACCTCCCCGCGGTCGAGCGCCTGGTAGGTCCCGGGCGCCTCCTCAAGCCCCACGCGCCGCGAGATCACACTGCTCAGATCGAGTCTCCCTGCGGCGAGCAGCCGGATGAGCGCGGGCAGGTCCTGCCGTGCGCGGGCGCCGTAGGAACCCTTGATCTGGATCTTGCGTCTCACGACCCGCGCGAGGTCGACATCGAGCACCGTTCCGGCCGGCGGGATGCCCACCACCACGACCCTGCCGCCCTCGCGCGCGATCTCGGTGGCCTGGCGGGTGGTGGCCGCTGATCCGAGGGCCTCGAAGGCGGTGTCGACGCCCCTGCCGCCGGTGATCTCCATGACCGCCTCGGTCGCATCGACCTGCCGCGAGTTGATCGTGTGGGTGGCGCCCATGCGGCGTGCGAGGGCGAGTTTCTCGTCGTCCACGTCGATGGCGATGACGGATTCGGCGCCGCTCACCGCCGCCAGCTGGACGATGTTCTGCCCGACCCCGCCCACCGCCACGACCGCGACCGACTCACCGGTCCGGACGTCCCCGACGTTCCGCACGGCACCGTAGGCGGTGAACAGCGAGCACCCCAGGATCGCCGAGTCCGCGAGGTCCAGTTCCTCCGGGAGGGCGAACACCGCGGTGGCGGGCGTGACGCTGTACTCGGCGAGGCCGCCCATGGAATACATGGACAGCGGCTCACCGTTCGCGCGGTGGAGCCTGGTCTCGCCGTCGTACAGGGTCCCGCGCAGGCGGTTGTACTCGAAGAACGTCGAGCACAGGTCCTCCATCCCGCGGGCACAGTTCTCGCACCACCCGCACGGCATGATGAACGAGCCCACCACGCGGTCGCCCGGGCGGACCGCCGTCACGCCGCGGCCGACCTCGGCGACGACCCCGGAGACCTCGTGCCCCAGGACCCCGGGCAGGGGAAATTGGACCTCGCCCTTCATCACGTGCAGGTCGGTGTGGCACACCCCGCAGGCGGTGTTGCGGATCAGGACCTCGCCCTCCGCCGGTTGGGGGATCGGGATGTCCTCGATCACCAGGGGGGATTCCGTGTCGACACACACCGCAGCCTTCATGGTGGCGACTGTACGCAGTGGACGGGTGCCTCAGTGCCCTTCTGCGGTGAGGCGATCGGTGTCCGCCCCCAGAGTCGGTGCGGGGCCTGCGGTCATGTGCCGGCCGTCGAAGGTCGCGGGGTGCGCGGCCGCGAGGTAGGACCCCAGCCCGGGTTGCTCGAGGGGAGCGAAGAGCGGGTTGGCCTCGAGATCCCCCTCCGCGACCACCTGGTCGAAGGTGCGGTACCGCTCGTGCAGCACCGACGAGGCCGCCAGTGCCCGGGTGACCTCGTCGGTGGTGTGTGCGGCGAACCACCGGGCGAAGAGGGCGGACAGGACCTCGCGGTAGGAGTACCTGTCGGCCTCGGTGTCGAAATCGGCGCCGGTCGCCGACTCCAGGGCGTCGACGGCATCCCGGGTGCCGGTCACCCGCGCCAGGTCGTGGAAATGTCTGGTGGTCAGGGCGACGACCATCACCCGGCCGCCGTCGGCGGTGGGAAAATCCCTGCCGAAGGTGCCGTACACGTAGTTGCCCACCGCAGGCCGCGAGGAACCGTCGATCTGTGGTTCGGTGAGGTAGCCCAGCGTGCCGGCGGTGGCCAGGGCGACGTCGTCGAGGGGCAGGACGATCCGACGCCCCCGGCCGGTCCGCTCGCGGTCACGGACGGCGGCCACCACGGCCAGGGCGGCATGCAGGCCCGCCGCGACGTCCCAGGCGGGCAGGACATGGTTGACCACCGGGCCGCCGTTCTGCTCACCACCCTGCCCGCCGGTCGGCCCGGTGATCGCGGGGAACCCGAGGCCGGCGTTGACGGTGTAGTCCACTGCTGGGCCGCCGTCGCGGCGCCCGAGCAGCTCGAGGGTGATGACGTCGGGCCGGGCCGACGCCAGGCGATCATGGCTCATCCAGTCGCGGCCGCCGGAGTTGGTCACGAGGATGCCGCCGCCCTCCCCGGGAGCGGTGACGAGGTCTCGCAGCGCCTGCCGACCCCGGTCAGACCGCAGGTCGAGGGTCACCGAGGACTTCCCCCGGTTGAGCCCGGTCCAGTAGATCGAGGTCCCGTCCGGGGCGACCGGCCAGCGGTGCACGTCGGCCGCTCCACCCACCGGGTCGACCCGGATGACCTCGGCGCCGAGCTGGGAGAGCGTGAGCCCGCACAGGGGAGAGGCGACGAAGCTGGACAGTTCGATCACGCGCATCCCGCTGAGGGGTCGCGGCTCGCCGAGGTCGGTCATCGGTGGCTCCCGTCGCTCCGGTGGTGGCTGTTGCCCCGCCTTCCAATTGATGATAATGGTTTAGGCATCGCTGCACCGGATCCCGGTCCCGCGAGGTTCACGACGAAGGGCGCAACATGAGCGTGCAGGCGGACGCGGCGGGGTCTGATCCGGGAGCGGGGTCGCACGCCGCGGTGGGGTCCGGGGTCGACGCGGAGGACTTCGCCGCGATCCTCGCCGCGACCCGCGACTACATCCGGACGGTGGTGGTCCCGCGTGAGCGGGAGATCGCCGACGCCGACGCGGTCCCGGACGACATCCGGACCGGACTGGCCGAGATGGGGATGTTCGGATACGCGATCCCTCAGGAATGGGGCGGCCTCGGGGTGAACCTGTCCCAGGACGTCGAGCTGGCGATGGAGTTCGGGTACACCAGCCTGGCGATGCGGTCCCTGTTCGGCACCAACAACGGAATCGCCGGGCAGGTCCTCGTGGGCTTCGGTACCGACGAGCAGAAGGCCGAGTGGCTGGAGCGGATCGCCTCCGGCGAGGTCATCTCGTCTTTCGCCCTGACCGAGGACGGCGCGGGGTCCAACCCGGCGGGACTGACGACCAGGGCCGTCCGGGACGGCGGGGACTGGGTGATCGACGGCACCAAGCGGTTCATCACCAACGCCCCGGTGGCGGACCTGTTCG
>NZ_JAALDV010000456.1:1256-3784 GCF_014145045.1 Dietzia sp. DQ12-76 | reverse complement strand
TACGCGGCCCGCCGACGAGCGGGGGCCGGGCATCGCCGTGTTCCTCGTCCCCGCCGACGCGCCCGGGGTCACGGTGGGGCCGAAGGACCGGAAGATGGGGCAGGAGGGGTCCTCGACGTCCGAGGTGGTCTTCAGCGGCGTGCGGGTCCCGGCCTCGGCGCTCGTGGGTGGAGACGAGGACGCCGGGTACCGCGCGGCGATGACGTCCCTGGCCCGCGGCCGCGTGCACATCGCCGCCGTCGCCGTGGGGTCGGCGCAGCGGGCGCTCGACGAGTCGCTGTCCTACGCGTCCACCACCACGCAAGGGGGCACCCTCGTCGGGGACTTCCAGTTGGTGCAGGCGATGCTCGCCGACCAGCAGGTGGGGGTGATGTCCGGTCGGGCCCTCGTGCGGGAGGTGGCGGCCAAGTACGTCTCGGGAGAGGACCGACGGATCGCCCCGTCCGTCGCCAAGCTGTACTGCACCGAGATGGCCGGGAAGGTCGCGGACCTGGCCGTGCAGATCCACGGTGGCACCGGGTACATGCGCGGTGTCGCGGTCGAGCGGGTCTATCGGGACATCCGCCTGCTGCGCCTCTACGAGGGGACGAGTGAGATCCAGAAGCTCATCATCGGTGGCGGGCTCATGCGTGGTGCGACCCGCGAGGCCGACGGGCGATGAGCGGCGACGGACCGCTCCCTCTCGAGGGGATCACGGTCCTGGCGGTCGAACAGGCCGTCGCCGGCCCGCTGGCCACCCGGCATCTCGCCGACCTCGGCGCTCGTGTCATCAAGGTCGAGCGTCCTGGTGAGGGCGACTTCGCGCGGTCCTACGACGACGCCGTCCACGGCCAGGCCTCCCACTTCGTCTGGCTCAACAGGGGAAAGGAATCCATCGCGCTCGACCTGGCCTCCGGCCACGGTCGCCGGGTCGCGCTCGACCTGGCCGATCGCGCGGACGTGGTCCTGAGCAACCTGGCCCCCGGAGCGATGGAGCGGCTGGGCCTCGGAGCCGCCGTCCTCCGGGAGCGTAAGGACGAGCTCGTCGTCGTCACCCTGTCCGGCTACGGCGACGGGGGGCCGTACTCCGGTCGGAAGGCCTACGACATGCTCATCCAGGCCGAGTCGGGTCTGTGCTCGATCACCGGCACCCCCGAGAGCGCCTCCAAGTCGGGCGTCCCGGTCTCCGATATCGCGACCGGGATGTACGCACTGTCGGCCGTCCAGTCGGCGTTGTTCCGGCGGGAACGGACCGGGCGGGGAGCCACTATCGAGGTGTCCATGTTCGAGGCGACGGCCGAGTGGATGGGCCACCCGATGTACGTCCGGATGTACGAGGGCCGGCAGCTCGGTCGTATGGGTCTCTCGCACGCCTCGATCTGTCCGTACGACGCCTTTCCGACCACGGACGGCCAGGTGCTCATCGGCGTACAGAACGACCGTGGTTGGGCGGCGTTGGTGCGCGAGGTTCTCGGACGACCGGACCTCGTCGACGACGAGCGGTATGCCACCAACATCGCCCGGGTCTCCCGACGCGGGGAGGTGGATGCGCTGATCAGCGCCCTGACCGCGGAGTACGGGTCCCAGGAGCTGGCCGACCGGCTCGACGCTGCCGGCGTCCCGGCGGCCAGGCTCAACGATGTCGGGGGGCTGGTCGACCACCCGCAGCTCGACGCGCGGGACCGGTGGAGACAGGTCGACACCCCCGCAGGACCCGTACGCGGACTGCTGCCGCCCGTCGACTATGCAGACGTAGAGCTGCCGATGGGGCCGGTGCCCGCGCTCGGGCAACACACGGACGCGATCCTGGCCGAACTGGCCGGTCGGACACGAGGAGAGGACACCCATGGCACTGCTCGAGGGTAGGACGGCGGTCGTCACCGGCGCCGCGCGCGGGATCGGGCTGGAGATCGCCCGGACCTTCGTCGACAACGGCGCGCGCGTCGTGGTGGGGGACATCGACGACGAGGCGGGTGCGGCCGCGGTCGACGAGCTGGGCGGTCAGGGCAGGGCGCGCTACGTCAACTGCGACGTCCGCGACGGCGCGGCGGTCGAGCACCTGATCGACGTGGCCGAGGATGCGTTCGGGCCGCTCGGGGTGTTCGTCAACAACGCCGGGGTCACCCGCGACGCCACCATGCGCACGATGACCGAGCAGCAGTTCGACGACATCATCGCGATCCACCTCAAGGGCACGTGGAACGGCACCCGCGCCGCCGCCGGACGGATGCGGGAGCACGGGGGAGGATCGATCGTCAACGTCTCCTCGATCTCCGGGAAGGTCGGTCTCAAGGGCCAGACCAACTACTCCGCCGCCAAGGCAGGGATCGTCGGGTTGACCAAGGCCGCCGCCAAGGAGGTCGCCTTCAAGAACGTGCGGATCAACTCGATCCAGCCCGGTCTCATCCGGACCGCGATGACGCTGGCGATGCCGCAACACGTGTGGGACGAGAAGATGGCCGAGATCCCGATGGGCCGGGCCGGCGAGCCCTCAGAGGTGGCGCAGGTGGTGCTCTTCCTGGCCAGCGACATGTCGAGCTACATGACCG
>NZ_JAALDV010000456.1:0-1190 GCF_014145045.1 Dietzia sp. DQ12-76 | reverse complement strand
TCCGCCATATCTGAGCCGCGCGGCCGGGTCAGCCGTCGAGGTCCCACCGTATCGGCCGTGCGAGCGCCTTGTGGAACCGCTTCTCCAGGTAGGTGGTGTGCTCGTTGATGTGGGCCGACATCAGGTGGGACGCCGTGTCCCCGTCGCCGTCCGAGATGGCGGCGTAGATCTCCTCGTGGATGTCGCAGGTCAACTCGCGCTGTCGCCTCGGGTAGGTGATGCCCATCGAGGCGCCGGCGATCAACCCGCTCAGGGCGTCGAAGAGATAGCCGAAGAGCGCGTTCCCGGAGCTCCAGGCCACGAGTTCGTGGAAGCGCTCGGAATGCGCGGAGAAGGCGGCCTGATCGGTCAGCTCCTCCCGGGTCAGGCGGAGGTTCTCGGCGAGTCGGGCCAGGCCGGCATCGTCGATCCTCGCGGTGGCCAGACGGGCGATCGTGGGCTCCAGCGCCGCGCGGGCCTCCATGATCGTGGAGAACGGGGCGTTCTCGAACTGCAGGAGCAGGCTCAGGGTGGCGGCGAGCGTCCCCCCGTCCGGTTGCTGCACGATCGGCCCGCCACCCGGGCCCGGCTTGAGCATGAGGACGCCCTGCAACTCCAGGTAGCGCAGCGACTCCCGCAGAGTCCCGCGGCCGACCCCGTAGTGCTCGAGCATGAGGTGTTCCGGCGGCAACCGGTCGCCGACGGTGTTGCCGCGGCGGGAGATGTCCTCGACGATCTGCTGGGCCACCAGGAGGGCGGTCTTCTTGGGACGACCCATCCCCGGACGAGCGCCGCCTCCTGAACTCATGACAACCATTATCCCCGATTCGATCGTCAGGGCATGAGAACGGTGAACGACCAGTCCAGGACGGGAGCGTCGCCGTCGTCGCGGTGGGCGGTGACGAGTGACCGGAGGTCGAGCGCCGTCCCGCCGCCGGGGAGGTCGTCAGCGGCCCCCACCACGAGGTCGCTGCTTAGGGTGTCACCCTCGCGGACCGGGCCCAGGTGGTCGCACGAGTGCCAGCCGAGCACGGTGAGCATCGTCGGCAGTGCGCGGGTGGCCTGGGCCAGTGCGAGCCCGATGGTGTGGCCGCCGTAGACCAACCGGCCGGAGTCCGAGACACGGGCGTCGTGGTGCGCCCGGGCGATGTTGGTGGTGAGCCGGGCCAGCTCCGGGGCGCCGGAGACCACGTCGGCGCCCGCGCGCATCA
>NZ_JAALDV010000455.1:0-1577 GCF_014145045.1 Dietzia sp. DQ12-76 | reverse complement strand
CAGCACCCCGGGCCCCGCAGCACCCGGGCCCCGCAGCACACGGGCCCCGCAGCACCTCGGGACCCCGCAGCACCCGGTGAATGGTCGTGTCCGTTGTGATCAGATGGCGCCTCCGTCACAGTGGGCACGACCAACCTGTGAGGCGATGTGGTGGCGGCCGCGCTCGAGGGCCGCGCGGGCCTGGCGGAGCACCGCCCGAGGATTCCTGAGCATCGACCCGGTGACGCGGACCACCTGCCAGCCGAGTTCGGCGAGTTCGGCGTTGACCCGGGCGTCGTACTCCCATTGGTCCTTCCCTCGATGGACCTCGCCGTCATAGAAGACCGCGACCATCTCGGCCTCGTACGCGAGATCCGCGGTAGCGATTCTCGCTCCGTACTCGTTGCGGATCGCGACCTGTGGAGTCGGGTCGGGGAGGTCCGACCGGACGAGGAGTAGCCGAAGTCTGGTCTCCGGTGGCGAGTCCGCCCGCGGGTCGCACCAGTGCAGCAGGCCGCGCACCCTGCGCAGACCATGCAGTCCTCGCACGCTCTCCGCGAGTGCACTGACCTCGCTGACCGAAATGCGGGACCGATTGCACACGGCATCGATCTTCGCGATGGCGGCGTCGTCGTCGAACTCCCACCTCGCGACGTCGACCGCCGTCCGCGCCGCGGAGGTCACCCGGAGACCACCGATCGTCACCACGTGCCCGGCCGGCAGGGCACGCCGGAGTCGGCGCAACCGCACTCCGCGCGGAGCGGGCGCCGTACCGACCGCGTAGACGTCGACGCCTCTCCCGACCGCCGCCGGCGCGTACCAGCGCTCACGGTGGAACAGTCCCGCCGCGAGACCGCCGATCACAGCTCCGGCGGGCGCCCACAATGCTGCGCCGCGAACCAGGCGATCAGGGGTGACGGGCTCCCCGGCGGCCAGGTACACGTCGGGGAACAACCGGCGATGTCCTGACCTCAGCTGATGGCCGGTCAGGCGGCCGGCCTGCACCGCGGCACTTCCGACGAACGGCTCAGCAGGATCGGCTAGAGGCACCACAGCATCATCACGCGCCGCGTCCGATCACACCCGCCGGGAGCGTCGCCTGTGGAGGAGCAAAACGACCATCCACAACCACCCGCGCACGCCGGTGACAGTCGCAGGTGGTCCTCCCGCGTTCTGGTCGTGCCTAGCGCGGCGAGACGCGCGATTCACCGCAGCAGAGACGACCAAGACCGATGGACGCCTGAGTGCGTCGTCCCCCTGGCGCGTCGGCCTGCGGGTCAGCGCTCTGGTCGCCGGCCTGCGGGTCAGCCCTCTATCTGCTCGCCGATCTCCATCCAGCGTTCCTCGAGCTCCTCCTTCTCCGCTGTCACCTGCTTGAGGTCGCGGTCGAGCGAGGCGAGCTTCTCCGTGTCGAGCGCCTCTCCCGCGGCGGCGGTTAGCGCCTCGTGAAGAGCGGCCTGACGCGTGTCGAGCTTGAGCATCTGCCGCTCAATCCTGGACATCTCCTTGCGCAGCGCCCGCTCCTCGCCCGAGCTGAGACCGGCCCCGGCGGGCGCAGCGGACGCCGAGCCAGGCCCCGCACCCGAGCCCGCACCCGA
>NZ_JAALDV010000454.1:8709-12198 GCF_014145045.1 Dietzia sp. DQ12-76 | reverse complement strand
AACCGTGGCCGCAGTGGTGCGGCGGGTGCGTTCGGTCGTCCCGGTGGCGCCCCGCGCCGGGGCCGCAAGTCCAAGCGTCAGAAGCGTCAGGAATATGACTCGATGCGGGCCCCCGAGGTCGGCGGCGTCCGGCTCCCCGACGGTCGTGGGCAGGTCCTGCGGCTGGCGCAGGGTGCGTCGCTGAGCGACTTCGCGGACAAGATCGATGTCAACCCGTCGCAGCTGGTCCAGGCGTTGTTCAATCTGGGTGAGATGGTCACCGCCACGCAGTCCGTCACTCCGGAGACCCTGCAGCTCCTCGGCGAGGAGATGGGTTTCAAGGTCCAGGTCGTCAGTCCTGAGGACGAGGACCGCGAACTGCTCGACTCGTTCGATCTGTCGTTCGGTGAGGACGAGGGCGGCGAGGACGATCTCGAGATCCGTCCCGCGGTCGTCACCGTCATGGGACACGTCGACCACGGCAAGACCCGGTTGCTCGACAGCATCCGGTCGGCGAAGGTCGGCGAGGGCGAGGCCGGTGGGATCACCCAGCACATCGGCGCGTACCAGGTCACCGTTCCGGTCGACGACGTCGACCGGACGATCACCTTCATCGACACCCCGGGTCACGAGGCGTTCACCGCCATGCGCGCCCGCGGCGCCAAGTCGACGGACATCGCGATCATCGTGGTCGCGGCGGACGACGGTGTGATGCCGCAGACGGTCGAGGCGATCAACCACGCGCAAGCGGCCGACGTGCCGATCGTCGTGGCGGTCAACAAGATCGACAAGGAGGGCGCGCAGCCTGACAAGATCCGCGGCCAGATGACCGAGTACGGGCTCGTGCCGGAGGAGTACGGCGGCGACACGATGTTCGTCGACATCTCGGCGAAGCAGGGACTCAACATCGATTCGCTGCTCGAGGCCGTCGTCCTCACCGCGGACGCGTCCCTCGACCTGCGCGCCAACCCGGACATGGACGCGCAGGGTGTGGCCATCGAGGCGCACCTCGACCGCGGACGCGGCCCGGTCGCGACGGTGCTCATCCAGCGCGGAACGCTCAGGGTCGGTGACTCGATCGTCGCGGGCGACGCGTACGGGCGGGTCCGCCGCATGGTCGACGAGCACGGGGAGGACGTCGAGGAGGCGACCCCCTCACGTCCGGTCCAGGTGATCGGTCTGACCAGCGTGTGTGGAGCGGGTGACACCCTCATGGTGGTCGACGAGGACCGCACCGCCCGGCAGATCGCCGACAAGCGGAACGCGCGCAAGCGCAACGCGCTCGCCGCTCGGTCCCGCCGCCGGATCAGCCTGGAGGACCTGGACTCGCATCTCAAGGAGACGAGCCAGCTCAACCTCATCATCAAGGGCGACAACTCCGGTACGGTCGAGGCACTCGAAGAGGCCCTCATGGGAATCGAGATCGACGACGAGGTGCAGTTGCGGGTCATCGACCGCGGTGTCGGTGCGGTCACCGAGACCAACGTCAACCTGGCTGCCGCATCCGACGCCGTCATCATCGGGTTCAACGTCCGCGCGGAGGGCAAGTCGACCGAGTTGGCCAACCGCGAGGGCGTCGACATCCGGTACTACTCGATCATCTATCAGGCGATCGACGAGATCGAGAGCGCGCTCAAGGGCATGCTCAAGCCGATCTACGAGGAGAAGAGACTCGGTCAGGCGGAGATCCGCCAGCTGTTCCGCTCCTCCAAGCTGGGCAACATCGCGGGGTGCATGGTCCTCGACGGGATCATCCGCCGCAACGCCAAGGCCCGCCTCATCCGCGACGGCAAGGTCGTCGTCGAGGAGATGAGCGTGTCCTCGCTGCGCCGCGAGAAGGACGACGTGACCGAGGTCCGGGAGGGCTTCGAGTGTGGCCTCACCGTGACGTACTCCGACATCAAGATCGGCGACGTCATCGAGACCTACGAGCTCGTCGAGAAGCCGCGCGACTGACGTCGACGGCGACACCCCTGGGGGCAGGTTCCGTGGTCTGCGGGCCTGCCCCCACGGCATTCTGGGAATCGAACGGCCGCCCGGCGGCCGCATCACGTCAAGGAGGATCGCCATGGCCGGAAAGGGACGGGCCGGACGGCTCGGCAAGCGGATCGGGGAGATCGTCGCCACGGCGATCGAACACGAGATCAAGGACCCGCGTCTGGAGTACGTCACCATCACGGATTCCCGGATCACCGCGGATCTGCGGGTGGCCACCCTCTACTACACGGTCCGGGGCGAGACGCTGGACGAGGACCCGGACATCGAGGCCGCGCAGGACGCGCTGGCCACGGCGCGGGGTCGCCTCCGGACGATGGTCGGCAAGCAGACCGGGGTGAAGTTCACCCCCGAGTTGACGTTCGTCCTGGACTCCGTGCCGGACGCCGCGCGACAGATGGAGGAGTTGCTCGCCCGGGCACGGGCGCAGGACGAGGAGGTCCGTCGCGTGGCGCAGGGCGCACGTCCCGCCGGGGACGAGGACCCCTACCGGAGAGACGACGAGGAGGAGCGACCGGAGGGCGACGACCGGTGATCACCCTGGTGGACGCGGCCGGCGCGGCGAGCGTCCTGGCCCGGCACCGCGAGGTGACCGTGCTGTGCCACGTCCGCCCCGACGCCGACGCCCTCGGCAGTTCCGCGGGTCTCGCCCGGGCACTGCGTGCGGACGGCGTCGTGGTCCACCACTCGTTCGACCCCGGGGCGGTCCCGGATCCGCTCCGGGTCATCCCGGGCACGGACCGTGTGGTCTCGATCGACGAGGTGCCGGAACACGACGGCCTGGTGGTGGCTCTGGACTGCGCCAGCCCGGACCGGGTGGGCGACTGGGATCGGCTGGCCCGATCGGCGTCCGAGGTACTGGTGGTGGACCATCACCGTTCCAACCCCGGCTTCGGGACGCACCTGTTCCTGGATCCCGGGGCGGCCTCCACCGCGAGTATGGTCCTCGATGTACTCGAGGCCGGTCGCTATCCGGTCGACCCCGAGCTCGCGACGAGCCTCTACGCGGGTCTCGTCACCGACACCGGGTCCTTCCGGTGGGGTGGCGCGGGGTCGCACGACACGGCCCGGCGACTGCTCGCCGCGGGTGCGGAGGCCAGAGCGGTGGGATTCGCTCTGCTCGACGCGCATTCCTTCCCCTGGCTCCGAGTGCTGGGGGAACTGCTGAGCACGGCTCGCCTGGACCCCGGCGCGGTCGGGGGACGGGGGGTGGTCTGGCTGACGGTTCCCCACGAGGTCGTGGCGTCGGCGGACGAGGCGGACGTCGAGTCGCTCGTGTCCCACCTCCAGGGGGTGAGGGAGGCGCAGGTCGCGGTTCTCGTCAAGGAGATCCGCCCGGGAGAGTGCGCGGTATCACTGCGTTCCCGTCCCGGTCGCGGCGACAGTATCGATGTCTCGGCCGTCGCCTCGGCGCTCGGCGGGGGAGGGCACCCCGCTGCGGCCGGGTGCACCGTGCGCGGAGACGCCGCACGCGTCACGGCGAGGCTCCGTGAGCTCCTCGTCTGACCCGGGGCC
>NZ_JAALDV010000454.1:0-8423 GCF_014145045.1 Dietzia sp. DQ12-76 | reverse complement strand
CCGACTCCACGGAGCCGGACGGCGTGCGGACGCGGTGGCGGAAGGGGTCCAGGCCACCTGGATCGCGCTGTCGGTCGGTGCGGTCGTGGTGGCGGGCGTCCACACGTTTCTCGGACCGCTGACGCGCGTGCTCGCGGCCGACGCCGAGGTGGCGGCCGGCGCCGCGGACTGGCTGAGGGTGGCGGTGTGGGGTATCCCGTGCATCCTGGTCGCGTCCGCCGGGCACGGGTGGATGCGGGGAGTCCAGCGCGTCAGGACGCCTCTCGTCCTGGTGGCCGTGGGGATAGGTGTCTCCACGATCGGCTGCGTGGTGCTGGTGCCCGGTCTGGGACCCGCGCCCGCGCTGGGACTGGTGGGCAGTGCGTGGGCCAACCTGGCGGGCCAGATGATCATGGCCGGGGGATTCCTCGGCGCCCTGGCGGGCGAGCACAGTGGATCGCTGCGTGCTCGGTGGAGCGTGATCGTCGAGCAGCTCCGTCTGGGAGTCAACCTGGTCATCCGTACCGCGTCCTTCCAGGTGACCTTCGCCGTGGCCACCACCGCCGCCGCGGCCGCGGGCGTCGACTCGCTCGCCGCGCATCACCTCGCGCAGCAGCTCTGGGCCCTGTACACCCTCGTGCTCGACTCGGTCGCGATCGCGGCACAGTCCCTCGTCGGTGCGGCGCTGGGCGCCGGCCTGGCCTCCGAGAGCCGCGCCCTGGCCCGCGCGGTGGTCGTGTGGTCGGTGGGGCTCGGTGTCGGGCTCGCCGTGATCACGGTGCTCTTCCGCGACCCGATGTCGACCCTCCTGTCGGGAGACGCGGAGGTCGCCGGCCGACTCGTCGTGGCGTTGACCGGCATGGCCCTCGTGGTGATCCCCGCCGCCCTGGTGTTCGGGCTCGACGGCGTCCTCCTGGGCGCCGGTGACGCCGCGTACCTCCGCACCAGCACCGTGATCGCCGCCCTGTGCGGCTTCCTGCCCGTCCTCCTGGCCACGAGACACTTCGGCTGGGGGCTCGCGGGTATCTGGTGGGGGATGGGCGTGTTCGTGGCGATGCGACTCATCGCGGTCGCCGCTCGGGTCCGCGGTGACCGCTGGCTGGTCCTGGGAGCGCGGACTCCTGCCGGTCGGCCGTCCGAGGGGACCAGGGCATGACCCGTGGCCCGAGCCTGCGCGCGGTGTCCGACCTGCACGTCGGCCACCGCGGCAACGCCGGCGTCCTCGACGACATCCGGCCGACCCACCCGGGGGACTGGTTGATCGTGGCCGGAGACGTGGCGGAGAAGACCGACCACGTGATCGGCGCACTTCACACTCTCGCGGACCGGTTCGAGCGTGTGATCTGGGTGCCGGGCAACCACGAGTTGTGGATCGGCTCCGACGACGACGGGATCAGCTCCACCGCGAAATACGACAGGCTGGTCTCCGCCTGCCGTTCGATCGGTGTCGACACCCCCGAGGACCCCTACCCGCTGTGGACCGGCCCGGGGGGACCCGCGTGGGTCGTGCCGATGTTCCTGCTCTACGACTACTCGTGGACCCGCCTCCCCGGCCAGTCGCGCGAATCGGCTCTCCAGGACGCCCGGGAACGACGGGTGGTGGCGTCGGACGAGTTCCTCATCGATCCGGCCCCGTACCCGGATGTCGCCGCCTGGTGTGTCGCTCGGCTGGTGGCCACGACGACCAGACTGGCGGCTCTGGACCCGGCGCACCCCACCGTGCTGGTGAACCACTGGCCACTGCTGCGCGCCCCGACGGAGGTCCTGCGCCATCCGGATTTCGCGCTGTGGTGCGGCACCGGACAAACCGCGGACTGGCACCGTCGCTATCGGGCCTCGGCGTGTGTCTACGGGCACCTGCACATCCCGCGCAGCACCGTCCACGACTCGGTGCGCTTCGAGGAGGTCTCACTGGGATACCCGCGTGAGTGGGCGGCCCGTGGCCGGCCCGACCCACTGGCCCGCCCGATCCTCCCGGGCCCTGCCCACCCCCAGGTGCGGTGGATCCGGGGCGAGGAGGGGATGCCGAGGATCGCGCGGCCCGGTGAGACCGGACCCGACCTGGAGGAGGAACGGTGATCAGGGACCTGCTGCCCGACGACGTGGTGGCCGTGGAGTTCGACGAGCTCGGCATGACCGACGAGGCGGCGTTGGCCGCCATGTACCCGGTCGAGGCCGAGCAGATCGCCCGGGCCGTCGAGAGCCGGCGGATCGAGTTCGCCGCGGTCCGGGCCTGCGCGCGCGAGGCGATGAGCAGGCTGGGCGTGCCCCCCGGCCCGATCACGCGGGGCGGCAGGGGGATGCCGGTGTGGCCCACAGGGGTGGTGGGCACACTGACCCACACCGGGGGTCTGCGTGCCGCGGCGGTGGGGCCGACGGACCGGATCCGCTCCCTCGGACTGGACGTCGAACCCCACGGGCCGCTGCCCCGGGGGGTCCTCGAGGCAGTCGCGTTACCCGAGGAGGCGGCCTGGGTGACCGCGGCGCGGGAGGAGGAGGAGGCGGTCCACTGGGACCGGCTGCTGTTCACGGCCAAGGAGGCCACCTACAAGACGTGGTATCCGCTCACCCGGAGGTGGCTGGGATTCGCCGACGCCCACATCACCCTGACGCCCACCCACGTCGACGGCCGGTCCGCTTCGGGCGAGTTGCGGTCGAGGATCCTCGTCGACCCGCGCGCGGTCGACGGGGGACCCGACCTGGTGGAGTTCCATGGCCGGTGGGCGCTGTGGGACGGCCACATCGCCTCGGCGATCGCGCTCCGGCCGGGTGGTGGGGGATAGCGTGTCCGGCGTGACCCCGCGCAGACCCGACCCCCGCCCCGCTCCCGCCCCCGGACTCGTCGTGGTCGACAAACCGGCCGGCATGACCAGTCACGACGTCGTCGGGCGCCTGCGCCGGTACTTCGGAACGCGCAAAGTGGGGCACGCCGGAACGCTCGACCCGATGGCCACCGGCGTCCTGGTGGTGGGAATAGAACGCGCCACCAAGCTCCTGGGGCTGCTCGCGCTGGAGACCAAGTCCTATCGGGCCACGATCCGACTCGGGGAATCCACCACCACCGACGACGCTGAGGGCGAGACCACGGCGCGGGTCGACGCCTCGACGGTGACCGACGAGGCGATCGACTCCGCGGTCGCGGCACTCACCGGCGAGATCGAGCAGGTGCCGTCCTCGGTGAGCGCGATCAAGGTGGCCGGCCGACGGGCCTACGACCGGGTCCGGGCCGGCGAGGACGTCCGGCTCGACGCGCGGACCGTCACGGTGTCGCGGTTCGAGATCGTCGAGCGGATCCCTGCCGGAGCGGTGGTGGACCTCGTCGTCGTCGTCGACTGCTCCACCGGCACTTACATCCGCGCACTGGCCCGCGACCTCGGCGCCGCGCTCGGGGTGGGGGGACATCTCACCGCGCTGCGCCGTACGTGCGTGGGACCGTTCGGCCTGGATGTCGCCCGCACACTCGGAGAACTCGAGGAGGATCCGCGGTTGTCCCTGGACCTCGACACCGCCGCGTTGACCGCCTTCCCCCGCCGCGACATCGACGCGGACGAGGCGGAGGGACTGCGACACGGGCGGTGGCTGCAGGCCAGGGGTGACGACGGGGTGGTCGCGGCCGTGGGTCCGGACGGACGGGTCGCCGCCCTGGTCTCCGAGTCCGGCAATCGCGCCGCTCCGGTCGTCGTCATGCGACCGGCGGGCCTGTGAGGCCCGGGCGTAAGGTGGTCGCCGTGCAGCTGTGGCGGACGTTCGACGAGATCGTGATCCCCGACGGCGGGACCTCCGTCGCACTCGGGGTGTTCGACGGACTCCACCGGGGGCACCGGAGCCTGGTGGACCACGCGGTGGCGGCCGGGCGGGAGTCGGGCGCGAGCCCGGTGTTGGTGACGTTCGATCCGCACCCGGTCGAGGTCATCCGACCCGGCACCCATCCCCTGGTCCTGACACCGCTCGAACGACGCGCGGAACTGGCCGGCGAACTCGGTGTCGACGCGGTCTTCGCCCTGCCCTTCGATACCGGCATGGCCTCGTGGGACCCCGAGGAGTTCATCGACCGCGTTCTGGTCCGGGGATTGCGGAGTCGCTCCGTCACCGTGGGGAACAATTTCTCCTTCGGTCGACGAGCCGCGGGGACCCCGGAGACGCTGCGTGAGCTGTGCTCCGAGCGGGGGATCGACGTTCGCGTGATGGACCTGCTGGAACTCGGTGGGGAACCGGTCTCCTCCTCCCGGGTACGTCGACTGCTCGCGGAGTCGGACGTGGCCGGCGCGGCGACGATCCTCGGTCGTCCCCACCGCGTGTCCGGGACCGTCGTGCACGGGGCCGGACGCGGGGGACGCGACCTGGGGTACCCGACGGCGAACCTGGACCTGCCGGAGTACACGGCCGTGCCCGTCGACGGCGTCTACGCCGGGTGGTTCACCCTCCTCGACGAGCACGACGTCGACGGGACGATCCTCCCCGGCCGGCGCTACCCCGCCGCGATCTCCGTGGGCACCAACCCGACCTTCGGGGAGGCGGCGCGGAGTGTCGAGGCGTTCGTGCTCGACGAGTCGGCGGACCTCTACGGACGTGTGGCCGCCGTCGACTTCGTGGACCACGTCCGCGATATGGAGAAGTTCTCCTCGGTCGACGAACTGCTGGTGGCGATGGACCGTGACGTCGCCAGGACCAGAGTCGTCCTCGATGTGGGGACCGCGCGCCGCTGACGCCGATTGGGGTGTCGGGTCCGAGCGCTGGTAACGTCTTCTCCCGGCCCTCCTGCGGTCCGCGGCGGCGGGGCCATTCATTTTCGCGGACTGGAACAACCAGGAGTCACCCATGGCGTTGAGCACCGAAGAGAAGAAGGCCGTCCTGGCCGAGTACGGCATCCACGAGACGGACACCGGTTCGCCCGAGGCCCAGGTCGCGCTGCTCACCAAGCGGATCAGCCAGCTGACCGAGCACCTCAAGACCCACCAGCACGACCACCACTCCCGTCGCGGCCTCCTCCTGATGGTGGGCCGTCGTCGTCGCCTCCTCAAGTACATCGCGAAGGTCGACATCGCGCGCTACCGCTCGCTCATCGAGCGCCTCGGCCTGCGTCGCTGAGCCGGCACCGCCCGCACGTCCACTGTTCCCCGTCCTCGTCGAGGGCGGGGAACAGTGCTGTGCGGGGGCGGTGCCGGGAGTGTCAGCGATGACCCGGGGGAGTTGCCACTGGTAGCCTGATCACGGCCGGTGCGCGCGTACCGGGTGTCGACAGGTCCGATTGACGGTCCTCGGTAGTGGCTGCCGGAACGACGGGTGCCCCGGGAGGGGGCACCGGTTCCGACCGCTTCGATCGAAGACCGGAATCGCCACCGGGACGCCCTGACGCGTGATCCGGCGGGCCCGGCGGAGACGTCTCCGCCGTGAGGCCCCAGTCACCGACAGAACAGGACTACACATGCCAGAGATCACGGCCGTCGAGGTCGAAGACGGAGTCTTCGAGACCGTCGCGACCATCGACAACGGCGACTTCGGTCGCCGAGAGGTGCGATTCGAGACCGGACGCCTTGCCAAGCAGGCCGCCGGGGCGGTCGTCGCGTACCTCGACGACGACACCATGCTGCTGTCCGCCACGACGGCGGGAAAGCATCCCAAGGAGCATTTCGACTTCTTCCCCCTGACGGTGGACGTCGAGGAGCGGATGTACGCCGCAGGGCGCATCCCGGGTTCGTTCTTCCGCCGCGAGGGCCGGCCCAGCACCGACGCCATCCTCACGTGCCGCCTCATCGACCGCCCGCTGCGTCCCACCTTCGCGGACGGCGTCCGCAACGAGGTCCAGGTCGTCGTGACCGTCATGAGCCTGGACCCCAAGGACCTCTACGACGTCGTGGCGATCAACGCCGCATCGGCCTCCACGCAGCTGTCCGGCCTCCCGTTCTCGGGACCGGTCGGTGGCGTGCGGATCGCCCTGATCCCCACCGCCGCCCGCCCCGAGGGGCAGTGGGTCGCCTTCCCGACCGTCGAGCAGCTCTCCGAGGCGGTCTTCGACATGGTCGTCGCCGGTCGAGTCGTGGGCTCCGGTGACAGCGCCGACGTCGCCATCATGATGGTTGAGGCCGAGGCCACCGAGACCGTCATCGAGAAGATCGCGGGAGGCGCACAGGCGCCCACCGAGGACGTGGTGGCGCAGGGCCTCGAGGCGGCCAAACCGTTCATCTCCGAGTTGTGTGCCGCACAGCAGGCACTGGCGACCGCGGCACCCGCCGAAGCCCGTGAGTTCCCCCTCTTCCCGCCGTACCAGGAGGATGCGCTCGCCGCGGTCACCGAGGTGGCCGAGGCCAAGCTCGGCGAGATCATGTCGATCGCCGACAAGCAGGAGCGCGACGGCGCGACCGATCAGCTCAAGGCCGAGGTCCTGGCGTCGCTGGAGGAGCGGTTCTCCGGGCGTGTCGGGGAGCTGGGTGCCGCGTTCAAATCGCTCACCAAGAAGATCGTCCGGAAGCGTATCCTCACCGACCACTTCCGTATCGACGGACGCGGTGTCAGGGACATCCGCGCACTGTCCGCCGAGGTGGAGGTCATCCCGCGGGCCCACGGTTCCGCCCTGTTCGAGCGCGGTGAGACACAGATCCTCGGCGTCACCACCCTGGACATGGTCAAGATGGCCCAGCAGATCGACTCGCTCGGTCCGGAGACCAGCAAGCGCTACATGCACCACTACAACTTCCCGCCGTACTCCACCGGTGAGACCGGCCGGGTGGGCTCTCCCAAGCGTCGCGAGATCGGCCACGGAGCCCTCGCGGAGCGTGCGCTCGTGCCGGTGCTCCCCAGCGTCGAGGAGTTCCCGTATGCCATCCGCCAGGTGTCGGAGGCGCTGAGCTCCAACGGATCCACCTCGATGGGCTCCGTCTGCGCCTCCACCCTGTCCCTGCTCAACGCCGGTGTCCCGCTGCGGGCGCCGGTGGCGGGGATCGCGATGGGCCTGGTCTCCGACGAGGTCGACGGGGAGACCCGCTACGTCGCCCTCACCGACATCCTCGGTGCCGAGGACGCGTTCGGCGACATGGACTTCAAGGTCGCGGGCACGGGTATGTTCGTCACCGCGCTGCAGCTCGACACCAAGCTCGACGGCATCCCGTCCGAGGTCCTGGCCGGCGCGCTCACCCAGGCCCGGGAGGCCCGCCTGACCATCCTCGACGTGATGGCCGAGGCGATCGACGAGCCCGACGAGCTGAGCCCGTTCGCGCCCCGCATCATCGCGATCAAGGTCCCGGTCGACAAGATCGGCGAGGTGATCGGGCCCAAGGGCAAGATGATCAACTCGATCACCGAGGAGACCGGTGCGTCCGTCTCGATCGAGGACGACGGCACCGTCTACATCGGCGCCACCGACGGGGAGTCGGCCCAGGCCGCCATCGACAAGATCAACGCCATCGCCAACCCGCAGCTGCCCAAGGTCGGCGAGCGGTTCCTCGGAACCGTCGTCAAGACGGCCCCGTTCGGCGCCTTCCTGTCGCTGCTGCCCGGTCGCGACGGCCTGGTGCACATCTCGAAGCTCGGGCAGGGTAAGCGCGTCGGCAAGGTCGAGGACGTCGTGAACGTCGGCGACAAGATGCAGGTCGAGATCGCGGACATCGACAACCGCGGCAAGATCAGCCTCGTGCCGGTGGGCGACGAGTCCGCCGCGTCCGAGGCGTCGGCTGACGCCGAGGGCGACGACAACTGATCCACCGCCGGGGTCGCTCGCGCGCCCCGGCACCCAGCGAGGCACGCATCCCTGATCCCGGGGTGCGTGCCTCGCATCGCTGGAAGGGAGAGCCGCCGTGGACCCCACGATCAGAGTGGACAGATCGATCCCCGGGCTGCGTGTCGTCACCGAGGACCTCCCGTGGTGCCACACGGCGGCGGTCGGGGTGTGGATCGCGGCGGGATCCGCGCACGAGGCGCCCGGGGAGCACGGCGCCGCGCACTTCCTCGAACACGTCTTGTTCAAGCGGACGACCACGACATCGGGCAGGGAACTCTCCGAGCGGATCGATCTTCTCGGGGGGGACCTCAACGCCTACACCGGCCGCGAGCACACCTGCTATCACGTGCACGTCCCGGCCGAGGGCCTGGGGACGGCGGTCGACGTGCTGGTCGACGTGGTGGCGAACGGGTCCTGTGCGGCGGAGGACGTGGAGATCGAGCGGGACGTGGTGCTCGACGAGCTCGCGGGCCGGGCCGACGACCCGGAGGATCTCGCCTGTGAACTGGTCACGGAGGCCGTTCTGGGTGACGACCCGTTGGCCCGACCGATCATCGGTACCGAGGAGTCGGTGGCGGCTCTGGACGCCGACACGCTGCAGTCCTTTCACCGGAGGGTGCTCCGTGCGGGTGACGTCGTGGTCGCCGCGGCGGGGCGCGTCGACCACGAGGACCTGGTCCGCCGCATCGCCGACGGACCGCTGGCCGCCGTGATCGCCGGCGGCCCGGAC
>NZ_JAALDV010000046.1:0-13842 GCF_014145045.1 Dietzia sp. DQ12-76 | reverse complement strand
AGATCCCCATGAAACACCGGGGCTAATCGGGAAGTCAAAACTGGACGGTAGAAGTTCCGGCCGCACTCAGACTGCAGCGGATGGCTCGCCGCAGCACGCACCGAAACGACCGGGCTCTAGGGTTGCCTCGCCACCTCCCCAGCGACCTCGGCGATCGAGCGGTCACACCCATCCGACAAGAAGAAGCCCCGATTTAGCGAGATCCGCCGGCGCCAGGGCGGTTCAGGCCGTGGCTGGATTCGGCCGGGATGGGTTCGCCTCCCTGCTTGCGGGCAGCAAGAAAATCATCAACGAGTTGCACGCATCCGTCGTGGTCGACGGTGCAGAGCCCAGTAAGGCGAGCGAACACGACGGGACCCAGGAGTTGAACGATCGCGAAGGTGGTGTCGACGTTGCCGAGCTGTGCTCGAACGTCAGGCTGTGTGAGGATGCGGTCAAAGGGCTGCCGGTATTCCTCGATGACTCGACTGCGCAGTGAGGTGATCGCGGCCGAATCGGCAGGATCGCTGCCGCCGACTGATCCGATTGACAGCCAAGCCAGAGTTGTAATGTTCAGCGGCGCCTGGTCAATCAGGTCAGCTTGGGCCGTGAGAAGCGCGATGAGTTGGTCGCGTACCGACCCACTGGCGGTAGAGACCTCGACGCGAGGCAACAGCCGCTCGAAGGACGCTGCAAGCAACTGGGCGGTGCCGCCGAAATGCCGATAGAGCGTGGCCCGCGCAACCTTTGACATTCGAGTGACCGCCTCGACGGTAACCGCCTCTACACCGCCAGTGCTCAGAAGATGCGTAGCAGCGTCGAGCAATCGTTTTCGTGAGCGCAGCAGTCGCGGATCGAGCTGATCGTCGTCCGTAGCGGGCCGGTCAGCACTCCAGTCGTTCACGCTCTCCCCCTTCGGCCGACGGTCACTTCTCGTCCAAGCTAACCTGTCCAGCCAGCCGGATACTGTGATACTACTTGTCTCAGACCAAGACCGACCATCTCACAGCAAGGGGCCGGCGATGAACTCACCGCAACAGACCATCACCGAGTCATCCCGGTGGACCCGAGCTGAATGGTGGATGCTCACGGTGTCGTGCCTGGCCGTGGCGTTGGTGGTCGCGGCCATGGCCGCGCTGTATTCGGCATTACCGCAGATTGCGGTAGAGACTGGAGCGACGCAAGCCCAGCTGACCTGGATCGTCGATGGCTACACGCTGGTACTGGCGTGCCTGGTCCTGCCCGCTGGAGCGATCGGTGACCGCTACGGCAGACGGGCGGTTCTCGTAATAGGTCTGGTGATATTCACCTTGGCGTCCGCACTTCCCCTACTGCTGTCTGACCCGGCGTGGTTGATCGCTGCGCGAGCGATTGCCGGGGCGGGCGCTGCGCTGGTAATGCCCTCGACGCTCTCGATTCTGACTGCTGGTTTTGCCGCCGTTCATCGCGGCCGAGCAGTAGGTGTGTGGGCTGGAGTCGCCGGCTCCGGAGCAGTGTTAGGCATCCTCGGCGCCGGGGTGTTGCTTGAGCGCTGGTCGTGGGTGTCGGTATTTGTTGGACTGACCGCAGCGGGAGCCCTACTGGCCGCGCTGGCATGCACGATCGCTGAGTCCAGCCAGCATGATCACCCTCCCGTGGACTGGGTGGGCGCGGCGGCAGCTGCAGTCGCGGTTGCGGGAATCGTATTCGCCACGATCGAGTTTCCAGCGCGGGGTTGGGCCGACCCGATCGTTCTCGCCAGCGCCGGGGCCGGCATGTTGGCGACAGCCTTTTTTATCCTGATTGAGCTGCGATCCTCGGCCCCCTTGTTGGATGTTCGGTTGTTCGCCAAGCGCGGCTTCAGCGCCGGCTCGTTGTCGGTGGCCATCCAATTCTTGGTCACTTTCGGGGTATTCCTACTCCTGGTGCAGTACCTGCAACTGATCCTGGGATACGGACCGCTGGCCTCGGCGTTGGGATTGGTGCCGATGACGGTCCCCCTGATCGTGATCTCGGTGATCGCCCCCCGACTGTCACAGCGATTTGGACTACGAGTGATGACCGTCGCCGGTCTGGTGACCATCGCAGTTGGCCTGATGCTGGTCAGCCGGATGACCGTCGACGCACGTTACCTCGACCTGCTATGGCCGCTGTTGATCATGAGCGCAGGGCTCGGACTATGCACAGCCCCAGCGACCTACGCGATCATCGCCGAAACTCCGGAGAGCAAACACGGGGTCGCCGCCGCAGTCAACGATGCGGCCCGCGAGATCGGCGCTGCGATGGGGATCGCAGTGGCCGGCAGTGTGCTGGCCGCCGGATACACCCGCCACATCCAACCCGCCCTGCCTCAGTTACCCGAACCTGCCCGCGGTCCGGTCTCCGACTCCCTGGCCGCCGCCCTAGAGATCGCCGCACAAGCCGGACCAATGGCGCAACCATTGGTCGACTACGCCAAAGAGGCATTTGTCAACGGCAGCAGTCAGGCCACACTTACGTTGGCAATCCTCACCGCCGCAGCCGCAGTCTTGCTAGCGATCCTTGCCCCGGGCACTGCTCCGCGCGACCACAAGACCACGGCCAGTTCCACAGCACCGCCACACCGGGACAGCGTCGGATAGGTGGCCCGTCCGGCTTCCGGCTGCACTGACTCGTGCCTGGAGAAACTGCGCAAGGTCAGCAAGAACCGCGGTCCCTCCCGAGTGCCGAATCTCGGCGGTCGAGCTGCTGTGGCTAGCGATACCCACCATCTTCAGGGCGGGGGTCAGTGGCTGGTGCGTCCACGCCCGCCCGCTTCAACGCGCTGTAGTGCGCGGTAGAGCGTGGATCGGCCAACTCCGAGATTGCGGGCGATCACTGATGGCCCCTCCCCTGCCTCGATGCGGGCCCGGGCTTTGTCGACCTGCTCGGCGGTCAGGACTCGCTTACGACCCTTGTACTTGCCCTTCGCCTTAGCGATGGCAATGCCCTCGGCCTGACGTTCACGAATGATGGCCCGCTCGAACTCGGCGAACGCCCCGAGCAGCGAAAGCATCAGATCGGCTCGAGGATCTTGGGCGCCGGCGGCGTAGGTAGCCCGTTCATGGACAAACTCCACACTCGCGCCCTTGGCAGTGACCTCACCAACGATCTGCTTGAGATCGACCAGGGAACGAGCGAGTCTGTCCATTGACGCGACCACCAGCTCGTCACCGTCCCGGAGATACCTAATGCACTCTTCGAGCTTCACGCGATCGGCACGCGAGCGAGCGGACTGTTTCTCGACGTAGGCCCGGTCGCACTCCCCCACCGCCTCGAGCTGACGCGCCTCATTCTGATCCGCAGCCGACACCCGCACATACGCCACCCGCTGACCGCGTGGACGCGAGGCCCGGCGAACCGACGTCGGATCCGGCTTCGGCTTCTCCTCGACGATGTTCTCCGAGTCCGTTGACTCCACCCGAAGGCTCCAGTCCAACTCGTCTCGGCGACGGAACCGAGTCCGCATCTTCCCGCGGCTGACGATGAGTGTTAGGGACGTGCTTCGGATAGCAGGGTTCTGATGATCGGGTAGCGCGAGTATGAGCATCGGATAGCGGTGCCGGTCCTCGTGTGCTCGTGTCGGTTCTACGCGTGGCAACCAGGCTGCGCGTGGATCCGAACAGGAGGCACGGGTGACTGATTACCGATTGGTGATGTCGCTACTGCTGCAGGACAGGTCCTACCGGGACATCGAGGCGATCGCGGGTTGCTCGCATCGCACGGTCGCGAAGGCGAAGAAGGTCTGCCACGAGCACGGGTTGACCGCCACGAGCCAGGTCGAGGCGCTCAGCGTCGAGGAGATCGACGTCTTGTTCGCCGATGGGCGCAAGACGCCGTCGAAGGAGTTCGTCGCCTTCGACGTGGCGGCTGCCGTGAAGAAGCGCACGGGCAAGAAGAAGCTGCCGCTGCGGGTGCTGTGGGCCAACTACCTCGACACTGACGGCACGCCGGGGCAGCGGCACTACAGCTACCAGCGGTTCTGCCAGATCATCGGCGAGTACGTCGAGGTCAACGAGCTGACGATGCGGATCACGCACGTGCCCGGGCACACGATGCAAGTCGACTGGGCGGGCACGAAGATGGCCATCTTCGATCCCGTCACCGGCACCAAGACCACAGTGTCGGTGTTCGTGGCGTCGCTTCCGTACTCGGGGATGGTCTTCGCCTGCGGCTGTCTGGACGAGAAGATGCCGAACTGGCTCGACGCGCACTTGCGGGCGTTCGAGTACTTCGGCGGCGCGGCGCAGGTGATCGTCCCGGACAACGCCTCGACGGCGTCGAACCAGATCGCCCGCGGTGACCGGGCCCGCGAGGTCAACCGTGAGTACCGGGACTTCCTCGAGTATCACCAGACCGCTGCCGTGCCCACTCGGCCGGTGCGCCCGACAGACAAGGGGAACGTCGAGGCCGGAGTGAAAGTGGTGACGAACTGGGTGATTGGACGCCTGGCCGATCGGCGCTTCGCGAGCCTGGACGATGCGAACGACGCGATCGCCGCCGAGGTGGAGGCGATCAACGACCGGACCCCGTTCCGCGGCCAGAAGACCAGCCGCCGGGAGCTGTTCACCGAGCACGAGCAGTCGGAACTGTTCGACCTTCCCGAGGCCCGCTGGCAGCCAGTCATCTGGAAGAAGTCCAAGGTCAACAGGGATTACCACGTGGAGATCGCCACGGTGAAGTACTCGGTGCCCTACACCTTCGCTGGCCAGCACGTCGATGTGAAGATCACCGGCCCCACACTCACGGTCATGGCTGGCGGGGAGGTCATCGCCTCCCACGCCGTCTCCGGTAGGCGACATTCCTTCGTGACCGACCCTGACCATGTTCCCGCGCAGCATCTGCAGACCTCGGACCTATGGTCGCGGGCGTACTTCGTGCGCCAGGCCCACAAGATCGGACCGCACACCGTCGCCGCGATCAGCGAGGTCCTCGATCGCCAGCGGATCGAGGCTCAGGGCTATCGCTCGTGCCAGAACATCCTCGCCCTGGCCCGCGGGGACAACAAGATGCTGCTCGAGCGGGCCTGTGGCCAACTCGTCTCCGAGACCTCCCGCCGGGCGATCAGCTACACCGCCGTCAAGCAGCAGCTGGCGGCCCTGAGGACCCAGGCCGCCGCCCGGCCCACCACCACGCAGCCGGCGGTGGCGGCTACGACGGACCGGCTGGAGCCGCCACCGGGTCGGCGAGATACCACCGGGGCGCATCTGGCCGGGCCCGAGCAGTTCAGCCTCGCCGCCCTCACAGGAGGCCCGAGCCCGAGCAGCGGCACCGCGGGGCAGGAGGAGCTGCAGTGACTGATCGTCATCTCACCGACGCCGACATGCCACTGTTCACCCAGTTGCGGATGACCGCGTTCGGCCAGACCGTCATCGACTTGGCCAACGATCCCGCCTGCGACGAGTGGACCTTCTCGGAGAAGATCTTCCACGCCCTGGACAAAGAGATCACGGCCAGGCAGGAACGCCGGACCCAGAAACTACTCAAGGCCTCCAGATCGCCAAACCCTGACGCCTGCGTAGAAGAGATCCGCTACCTGCCTGACCGCAACGTCAACCGCGAGCTAATCGCACGACTTTCCAGCTGTCAATGGATCGACGCCACTCGTAATCTCGTCGTGCTCGGCCAGTCCAGCGTGGGCAAGACCTACCTCGCCCAGGCACTGCTCAATGCCGCGTGCCGAAAGTACTACACCGCGAGGTTCTTCCGACTCGACGACCTGGCCAACCGGCTCGCCGTTCTGGAGCCGACCTCGCAGCGCAGGCTGGACTTCCTCACCGACCTGCACAACTGCGACCTGCTGGTTCTCGATGACTTCCTGACCACGCCGGTGGCTCCGCACACAGCGGCGGAGCTGCTCAACATCCTTGCCGCTCGGGAAGGCCGGGGCTCGACTCTGGTGACCTCGCAGTTCGATCCGCCCGATTGGTACAAGTCGCTCCAAGACGCGGTCATCGCCGAATCGATCCTCAACCGGATCGTCGCCGGCGCCGAGATCATCGCCCTCGACGGCCCGAACATGAGACGACACCTCGCCACGGCAACGCCATAGCGGCCCAGCGGTCGGACGGGCAGATGCCGCTATCCGATGCCCGTCCGACCGCTACCCGATCATCAGAACCGCGCTTTCCGAAGGGCGTCCCAAACAACGATGAGCACCTCCTCGCCACCGTCACCCGAACGGTCAAGCAATGTCCCGATCCGATCAGCCACCAGAAGACCCTTTCGCCGAGCAGATGTATCAATACACCCTAGACCCAACGGGACGACGTTTCATAAATAGCAAAACACACTGTGGCTTTCGCCGTTATATGGCGGGGTTCTGTCGACGCTCTGTGGCGGCATCTGCTCATGGCGATACACGCGAGCACCGGTCTGGTCACAGATAGCGGCAGACGGTCGTGGTGTCGCATTTGGTGGGGTCGCTGGTGGTGGCACTGTGGTGAAGGTGCGCGACGGTGTGTCGCAGTGCTTGCAGGTCGGCGATTTGGCGGTCCAGGTCGCCCAGGTGGGCTTCGAGCAGGGCGTGCACGTGCTGGCAGGGTGCGACTCCGGCGTCGCGGATGTCGAGGATCTCGCGAATCTGGGCCAGGGTGAGCCCAGCGGTGCGGCCGCGGCGAACGAAGTCCAGGCGCGCCAGGGCCGCAGGGGTGTAGTCGCGGTATCCGTTGGCGGTGCGCTCAGGCGCAGGTAGTAGGCCGGCTTCTTCGTAGAAGCGCAGCGTCTTGGTTGTGGTGCCGCTGGCCACGGCCAACTCACCGATGCGCACAGTGGCCCCTTTCTCGGCTCTCGTCCATGTTCGCCTTGACCTTCCCCTGCGCTGGAACGTCCACTATGGACGCTGAAGAGGGGTCACGCGAAGGAAGGTGGGCAAATGGGTGTGGACTACGACGTCGATCTGGCCGTGATCGGCTCAGGAGGCGCGGCGATGTCCGCCGCCATCGCGGCCAGCCAGGCCGGTAAGAGCGTCGTGCTGGTTGAGCGCGGTGTTCTGGGCGGGACGTGCGTGAACATCGGCTGCGTGCCGTCCAAGACGCTCCTGGCGGCCGCCGGGGCCCGGCACGCCGCGCTCACCAATCCCTTCAAAGGTGCCCCAACGTCAGCCGCACCGGTGAACCTCGGCGATCTGGTGGCCCAGAAGGACGCACTCATCGAGCGCCTGCGTGATGCGAAGTACGCCGATGTGGCCGCTGCCTACGGCTTCCAGGTCCGCCCAGGCCAGGCCAGCTTCCTGGACGGGGACACCCTGGCCGTCGACGGCCAGGCGCTGCGGGCCCGGGCCTATCTGGTCGCCACCGGTGCCACCCCCGCCATCCCGGAGGTGGTCGGTCTCGACTCTGTGGACCGGCTGACGTCCACCACCGCGATGCAGCTGACCGAGCTGCCTGAGTCCCTGGTCGTTATCGGTGGCGGGTACGTCGGGATGGAGCAGGCCCAGCTGTTCGCTCACCTCGGCACCCGGGTCTCTGTGGTCGGGCGTCTGGCGCCGCACGCCGAGCCGGAGCTGGCCCAGAGACTTCGGGAAGTCTTCACCGACGACGGCATCACCGTGGTCGAAGAGCGCGCGACCACTGTGGCCCGCGAACTAGGCCCCGCAGGAGAGGTGGTGGTGACCACGGACTCGGGCGAACAGGTGCGCGGCGCGCAGGTCCTGGTGGCCACCGGACGCCTGCCCCGCACCGACGGCCTGAACCTGGCCGCTGCCGGTGTGGACGTGGACGAGCGCGGCTTCGTCGTGGTCGACCAGACCCAGCGCACCTCCAACCCGCGCGTCTGGGCCGCCGGTGACGTCTCGGGGGCTCCCCAGTACGTCTACGCCGCCGCCGCCGGCGGTCGGGCCGCCGCGCTCAACGCCCTGACCGAGGACAGGTACCCGCCGGCAGCTCGGGTCGACTACGCCGGCTTTCCTGCGGTCGTGTTCACCCGGCCCCAGCTGGCCTCGGCGGGGTTGACCGAGGACGAGGCCCTCACCCGAGGGCACGCGTGCGACTGCCGCGTCCTGGACCTGTCCGATGTCCCCCGGGCGCTCGTCCAGCACGACACCCGCGGGGCGGTGAAGCTCGTCGCCGACGCCGTGAGCGGCAAGGTTCTGGGCGTGCACGCTCTGGCGGACGGGGCCGGGGAGATCATGCTGGCGGCCACCTACGCCATCAAAAGCGGCATGACCGTCGACGATCTGGCCG
Source organism: Dietzia sp. DQ12-76 (assembly GCF_014145045.1). Classification (NCBI taxonomy): domain Bacteria; kingdom Bacillati; phylum Actinomycetota; class Actinomycetes; order Mycobacteriales; family Dietziaceae; genus Dietzia; species Dietzia sp. DQ12-76. The sequence continues at coordinate 5,683 of NZ_JAALDV010000046.1, read as the reverse complement.
ACACCTGGGCGCCGTACCTGACCATGAGCGAAAGCCTGCGCATCGTGGCCGGCCTCTTCCGAAACCAGATGCCGACGTCATGCTGCGCCTGAAACCCGCGGCCCCAGCGGGGTGGACGAGGGCTCCCGCGGCGGCCCGCCTGGCGCCGTGAATGTGCCTTAAAAACCTACAGTTTTTCAAGACACTCGGCCCCGCCCTAGACACCGGCCTGTGACTTGCTCCGATAGATGACGCGTTCTTCGCGACGGTGAATGTCGCGTCCGAAGCTCGAGGGGACGTGACCACGAGACTAGGGCTGAGCAGCAGTCAACTCAGCGATATCCGGTTGTGTGTGAGCCGCAGTGGCAGCTGTCACGAAGGTCTCGCTGCTAAGTGTCCGGCGCCGCTGTGTCGGCCGCGTTGATCCCGTCGGCGAGTGGTTGCCGAGACAGCGACCTTCCAGCCGGGTTACCACGTCAACGCGGCGGCGGCCTCGTACCGGTGTCGAGCGATCCTCTCGGGTCTTCGCGACCAGCTCAGCAGTTGCCCGTATCCAGCGACGGGATCGAAGGAGGGTCGGATCCTAGGTGCGCGGGATGCCGTCACGCGGTGGCGTCGATGACGTCGCCATTGCGTGGGAGCAAGCCGTTGAAGGTGAGGCGGACTGCATTGGCGCGAGCGATGTCAGCGGTGTCGATCGCTTGGACATGAACGTGCGGTTCGGTGCTGTTCCCGGAGTTCCCGCATTGCCCGAGCACGTCACCGACCTGTACGTGCTGTCCTGGCTGTACGCGCACGCTGCCATGGACGAGATGGCAGAGGGCTACCACGATTCCGCCGCTTTCGATGAAGACGTGGTTGCCGGCAAGCGCTACCCATCCTGCCTGTGCTCGACGTTGCTGGGTGAGGGCGTAGCCGATCGAGGGGAATCCGCGATGCGCGGGATGGTCCGGCTCGACGTCGTGTGCTGCGATCACGACTCCCTGCACAGGTGCCAGCACGCTGCGCCCGAAGCCCGGGAATCGCTCCGGGCGTTCGGAGCGCAGCAACGAGCCGAGCGTGATGGGCGCGGAGCGTCCCGCGTCGTTGACGGGCACGAAGTCGATCGCGTACGACGTCGCGAACAACGCTGTGCCGTGGCTGGGCACGCGATTGGCCGGGCTGTTCTGGACGAGCCATCGACCTGTGAATGGGTACTCGAGGTCAAGGAGGTCGGCCACCCGGTTTCCTTTCTTGGTCAGACGCGACGACTGTGAAGCGAGGATGCAAGCCTCCCCGTGGCGCTACTCGACGCTCCCACTAGCCTCCCACCTATCCATCCCCCAGGCGGTTGATTCTCGCCCGCGGTCGACATCGCAGGGTGTTCCGCAAACGACCGTTCATGAGTCAGCCGCCTCTCTTGTCAGATTCAGAAGTCGGCGGCACATCAACCTAGATCTCACCTGGCGTAGTGCTGTCAGGTTCTGAACGCTGGTAGTTCAATACTCGTGTGCACCTCGGCGCCTTCTGCTCAATAGCCCTGTTCTCAAAGATGGGCGACGGGTCGGCGACGATAACGACATTCCCACTCCCCCAGTCACAATAACCATCGTCACCACCATTTACATGACGTAGAATGAGTGACGGATTAAGTGACTCCTTTCGATCCGTCGCCAAGAGGCTGAGATCCTGTCACGTAAACGAACGAATAAGTGACGGAGGTGGCGGCAGTGTTAGTCGGGTACATGCGGGTCTCGAAAGCCGACGGTTCTCAGAGCACGGATCTACAACGGGATGCGTTGCTTTCGGCTGGCGTCGAGACCGATGCCCTGTATGAGGACAAAGCCTCCGGCAAGAAGGAGGATCGGCCAGAGCTGGCCTCCTGCTTGAAAGCTCTCCGATCCGGCGACACCTTGATCGTGTGGAAGCTGGATAGACTCGGCCGAGACCTCCGGCACCTGGTCAACATCGTTCACGATCTGACCGAGCGAGGCGTAGGCCTGAAGGTCTTGACCGGGCAGGGCGCGGCGATCGACACCACCACCGCATCCGGAAAACTGGTGTTCGGCATCTTCGCCGCGCTAGCCGAGTTCGAACGCGAACTCATCTCGGAGCGCACTAAAGCCGGGCTGGAGTCGGCGCGAGCTCGAGGTCGCAAGGGCGGTCGCCCGTACAAGATGACCCCGGCCAAGGTTCGTCTCGCAATGGCGTCCATGGGTCAGCCCGAAACCAACGTCGCAGCGCTATGCGAAGAACTGGGCATAACGCGTCAGACTCTGTACCGACACGTATCACCCACAGGAGAGTTGAGACCAGACGGAAGAAGGCTCCTGAAGAAGGCGTGATCCCAACTCAAGCGCCACCTGTCAGCGCGACGCTCGCGTCGTCGCACGGGCAGGTCCCGGGGAGCTCTCTCCCCTACTCGCGAGGCAGAACTGCACTCCGGCCCACCAGCGTGAGCAGCGAGACTGCAATCTTCAGCTAGCCTTCATCGCCATTTAGTCGTGAGACCACGACATTGGCGTCGACATCCTCAGGAACAGCCATCTGTAGGGACTCTCCCTGAAGACTGCCCTGCACCCTGACTGCGGAGAGAATGTCGCCGTCGCTCTTCGTCACCAGGCGCGCGCTTTCGCCAGCTTCGGACGCTTCTGTCGAGAGCTTCTGCACGACTTCAGCTCCATCGCTATCAAGCGTCACGTCAATCATCCTGGGCCCTGACGACGCTGCAGAGTCAACACCCACTCGCTCGAAATCTGCCGGATTGATCAGAATGTTCTCGCCTTGGAACAAGACACACTGCGAGCTCGAATCGTCTGCACAGGTCTCCGAGACGGCCATCTCCAATACGGCCGCCGACTCGCCAGAGGCATTCTCAGAGGCCGCTGGTGCCCCTTCGTCGGCGGTACTTCCGCCGTCCGTGCAAGCCGCTAGGGCCAGTAACAGGGGCGCGACAGCAGCAAGTTTCCACATAGAAGTGGACCCTACCTAACGCCGCTTCCCGTCGCGGCAGCATTGTTGGCTCTGTTAACAGCCACAAGCAGATCCACCCCAGACCAGCCTTAACCTGTCAATCCGAATCATGCCCGCCACTCGACCGTTGGCTGCATCGCATCGCCGTGAAGACGGCTTCTGAAATCGAGGCTGTCGCCTTCTGAAAACGACACTGCAGGCGGCGCGCAACACGCAACGCCGCGCCCTGAAACAGCAGCTCCGCGAGCTCACCACTCACGCTGGCTCACTACCTGAAGACACCCGCCACAGCCCCGAAGCTGCGCCGGCAACGGAGAGCGCCCCCGACCGCGCAGCGCCACCCCCGGCCCGACACGGACTGAGAACCTATGCCAACGACTGAGCCAGACAACAGCAAACCCATCTCCGTCCTCTTCGAACCAGGCGACGACGGGCGCCGGTTCCTCAGCGGCCACTTCGACGAATTCAGAGAAGCACCACCGCCCCACGCACACACGCGGCCAGCGTTCGTGACCACGCGGGAGCACCGCCGGTTCAAAGAGTTCGCAGACACCGTCCGCTCCCACCGCTACATCGGCCTCTGCTACGGACCCCCCGGGATCGGCAAGACGCTCTCCGCCCGCCACTACGCCGGCACCGACGAATGGGAACAATGGCACCCACTTTCCCGCAGCGGCGGTGCCCTGCCGCCCGTGCCCGAAGCGGTCCAGCAAAGCAGAACGGCCTTCTTCACACCTACCGTCGCCGCGACCATCAAGCAGATCGACCAAGGCCTGCCTCGAGCCTGCCAACACATCTCCTGGGCCATCGACTATGCCCAGCACGGCCACGTCGACCCCTACGTTCACGCCGAATCCCAGCACAGCGGGAACACCGAACTGCTCATCATCGATGAAGCTGACCGGCTCAAAACCGCCGGACTCGAACAAGTCCGCGACTTCTACGACCGCCACCGAATGGGCGTCATCCTCATCGGTATGCCCGGCATCGAGAAACGCCTCGCCCGCTACCCCCAGCTCTACAGCCGCATCGGGTTCGCCCACGAATACCGGCCCCTCCGCAGCGACGAACTTACCGCCGTCGTCGCACAGCGCCTCCCGGACCCCAACCCCGATGACTCCGGTCTCGCGCACACGGCAGCTCTGGCCGCGATCGTCCGAGCGACCAACGGAAACTTCCGGCTGGCCGACCGGCTCGTCACCCAGGTCAACCGCATCCTCACCATCAACAAGCACACCCACCTCACCCCCGAAGCCGTCGACGCCGCCCAGGAAGCCCTGCTCATCGGACGCTAAACGGCGCCGAAACCACGACACCTACCGCCGCGATTCACACCTTTCCTCGAGGAACGGACTCTACAGATTGTCTCGTTAAGTCGTCTTGGCGAGAACTGTCGCATCTGACGCCTCGGCAGGGGTTTGTGGGGCACAATCGGGTCATGAGGCACTTGGGGTACACCCGCGTCAGTACCGCCAGTCAGGATGCGCAACTGCAACTGGACGCGCTCGTGAATGCTGGGGTGCAGAAGCGGGATGTGTTCTCCGATGTCACCTCAGGCAGCCGGACCGCGATCGAACGCCCGGGCATGAAGCGATTGCTCGACTACGTCGAGCCCGGCGACACCGTCGTGGTCTGGCGCATCGACCGCCTCGGGCGCTCCCTGCTCGACGTCCTCAACACAGTGAACCTCCTCCGCGCCAAGGCCGTGAAGATCAAATCCCTCTCAGACGGCATCGACCCAGAGACCACCACAGGCCGGCTGATGCTGGGCATGCTCGCCACCCTGGCCGAATACGAACGCGAACTCATCACCGAGCGAGTCAACGCCGGCATCGCCGCCGCCAAACAGAACGGCACAAAGTTTGGCCGGCCCCCGGTCGATCCCGCAGTGATCTCCGAGAAACTCGAGATCGCCCAAGACGCCCGAAAGAAGGGCCGAACCGCCGCCGAAGCCGCCAGCTTGGTCGGATGGTCTCGAGCCACGCTGTACCGCCACCAACAAGCTCAGTGTGAGCGCCACTCTGAAGGCGTTGCGCCGGCGTGACGGCAGGACGCGACTCATTACTACGACTCTGGCCGAGGAGTTTCGAATATCGAGCACCCGGACCACCCGCGGCCGCAGCCCATCGAACTCGTTGACACCTCATCGTTCGTTCGCTGGACGAGCAGATGCGTGTCACCTACGAGCCGATTCCCCGTGGGCTGCCCGACGAAGATTTCCACAAGCCTTATCGACTGTCTGACGTTGATGCTTAGATTTCACTCAGAACACAGTCGACCAAAGAGAGGCGCCATGTCCCGCATTCGAAAGCTCATCGCCACTGCAGGCATGTTCATGCTCGGTTCCATCGCGATCCCGGTCGCTCATGCTCAGCCACTCCCCGGCGGATCTGTAGAGTTGCCGGCCGTCGAACCTATGCCGGTGGCGGTCCCGCCCGGTTCTGTCGCCCAGCAACTACCGCCTCTACCCTTCCCGTTTTTCTGGGTGGACCACCTGTTTTCGCCCCCTGCCGCTCCGACATACGTCGCCTCGAACTGGGTTGTACCCTTCAGCGGGTGCCCGGCTGCGAACCAGAGGGCTTTCGCGCAGGACGGAACACAGCTCTGGTGCACTTATCTCGATCTGACCGACGCACGGGTATGGGCTCCATACACCTCGAATGTCCCCTGGACACCTGACTTCAGACACAAACCCCTGACACGAGTGACCAATTCGCTCGGCGGACTGTGACTCTCAGCTTCGATTGGCGGG
>NZ_JAALDV010000453.1:0-2154 GCF_014145045.1 Dietzia sp. DQ12-76 | reverse complement strand
CGCGACGTCGCCGCGCGCCAGCAGGATGGTGCCGCCGCCCTGCGACTCGACGAACCCGCCGCGCCGCCGGTCGTTGGCCCGGCTGTAGTGCCGCTCGTCGATCCCCTTGGCGGCCATCGCCGCGGAGTCGGCGGTGGCGGACATGTCGGCGAAGCCCTGGATGCCCTCGGTGGACAGGTCGTCGAACCCGCCTGCCACCACGAACTCGGCCTTGCCGGCGCGGATCTTGTCGAAGCCCTCCTCGACGCTCACCGCGGTGGTGGCACAGGCGGCCACCGGGTGGACCATCGAGCCGTAGCCGCCGACATAGGACTGCATGACGTGGGCGGCCACCACGTTGGGCAGGGCCTCCTGCAGCGTGTCGTTCGCGCGGCTGCGGCCCAGGATCCCGTCGATGTAGAGCGAGCGCATGCTCGTCATACCGCCCATGCCGGTGCCCTGGGTATTGGCGACGTCGGCCGGGTGGACGTGGGCCAGCAGCTCCGCCGGGGTGAAGCCCGAGGAGATGAAGGCGTCCACGGTGGCCACCAGGTTCCACGCCGCCACCCGGTCGATACCGGAGACCATGTCGGCGGGGATGCCCCATGCCGTGGGGTCGAAGCCGGTGGGGATCTGGCCACCCACGATGCGCGTGAGCGTGGTGCGGCGGGGGACGCGGATCTCGGTGCCCGCCTTGCGGGTGACCGTCCACTCGCCGTCCTCGCTTCGGGTGACGACGGTGTTCTCCGGATCGTCCTCCTGGTACGCGCGGGCCTGGCCCTCGTCATCCACGACGAAGGACAGGTCCTCCGGCAGGAACACCGAGGTCAGTTGCGGCGAGGCATTGTCGAACATCTCCGCGCGCGAATCGTCGGCGTAGGTGCGCACGCCCACCCGGGCGAGGACCTCGTCGTGGAACCGCTCCGCGATCTCGGCCTCGTCGATCGGGTCACCGGATTCGGTGACGGTCCAGCCGGCGCGCGGCGAGTCCTCCCAGGTGATGAGTCCGGTGGACCAGGCCAGCTCGACCACGCCGGCGGCGCTGAGGTCGCCGGTGGTCTCCACCTCGAAGCGGGTGCGGGCGCTGCCGTACGGGCCGACCTCGCCGGATCCCACGATCACGACCATGTCCTCGAGGTCCTGCGTGACCTCGCCCCACTCGGGACGCTCGTCGGGGGTGACGGTCTGCAGCGACGGCAGGGCGGCGATGGTACCGTCCGCGTCCTCGGTGGTGGTCTCGGACGTCGCCGCCGGCCGGTCCGCGGCGAGCGCGGCCATGTCCAGATCGGCGGAGCCGAGCCCTCCGGTGAGGTCGACGGTGAGGGGTGCCTCGCCGGCGGCCCGGCGGACGTCCGGGGTGCACGAGTCCAGTAGCTCGTCGGCGATCCCGGTGGTGGACCAGGTGGACACGCCCGCGGCCTCGACGGCCTCGACGAGCGGGTCGTTGTGGCCCATCAACCCGGTGCCCCGGACCCAGCCGATGATCGCGTGAACGAACGTCACCCGCTCGGCCCAGGACTTCTCGGAACCCCACTTGGCGATCATGGCGTCGAGCGCGGCCTTGGCCTCGCCGTAGGCCCCGTCGCCGCCGAAGATCCCGCGGTTGGGCGAGCCGGGCAGGACAACGTGCAGGCGGGAGTCGACGTCGGTGTCGGCGCCGATCGCGCCGAGGCCGGCGACGAGCTTCTCCACGCCCCACAACAGGACGCGCATCTCGGTCTCGGCCCGCGGTCCGGCGTCGGCCATCGAGCCCTGGACGCGGGGGGCGGCGAACGGGAAGAGCAGCGTCGGGGTGAGCGGAGCCTTGAGGACGGTGGTCTGTCCCCCGGCCGACTCGGCGTGCTCGGAGCCGACCCACTCGACCAGGGCGTCGACGTCCGAGTACGAGGTGAGGTTGGCCGGCAGCACCCACAGCACCGCGCCGCCACGGGCGTGGGAGCGGTAGAGGTCCTTGAAGAAGGCCAGCTTGGACTGGTCCAGGCTGGAGGTGGTGGCCACTACGGTGGCCCCTCCCGCCAGGAGCTTTCCGGTGACGGCGGCGGCGATGGAACCCTTGCCCGCCCCGGTGACGACGGCGACGTCGTCCGCGTAGCGGCCGACGAACTCCTCGGCGGCCGTCTCCGCGATCTCCCGGTAGGCCACGGCGAGGGCGTCCCGGCGGGCGTCGGCGGCCCG
>NZ_JAALDV010000452.1:0-2772 GCF_014145045.1 Dietzia sp. DQ12-76 | reverse complement strand
TCCGCGAGGGCCGTGACCCCGCGTCAGGGGTCGTGGCACGGGTTTCCCTCGCCGGGGGGGTCGTCCTGCGCACCGCTGCGGGGGTTGCGGTCGGGGTCGGCCCACGAGGCCTGCTCACCGGGCGACCCGAGGCGGTCGAGATCACGGGCCGTCCATGTGCGGTGGCTGGCTGGTCACGACCGTGGCTGATCGACGAGGCCTGGTGGGAGCCCGGCCCCGGTGGTGCGCCCCGTCGGCCGAAGGCCCGGATACAGGTCGTCCCCGAGCGGGCGGCCGCGTTGCTGCTGTGCTGCCTGGTGGGGGACGAGCCGGGGAGTTGGACGGTCGAGGGGGTGTACGAATGAACCGTCCACGACTCTTCGTGGCAGTGACCCTCGTCGCTCGTCGGGTGTGCTCAGCGTTCTATGTCGACCACCAGTCGGGTCGGGTTCTGGAGGAGGAAGGCCGAGAAGGGCCGGTCCGTGCCCTCGAGACCGATGACGGATTGTGCCCGGCCCTCGAACTGGCCGGCGAAGGCCACCCCGGCCACTCCGGTCGCCTCGTCGCTCGAGACGGTGCCCACGGGGACCTCCGTCATCGACGTCATGGTGGGAAGGACCTGGTCGCGGATCATCACCTGGAGGAACGAGTCCCCGGGCACCTCCACGGGGGAGCCGCTGCCCTGCTGGGCGGGTGCGTCCACGTAGTCCACGGAGTATCCCGGGACGCCCTGGCCCTGGAGTTCGTAGACCACGCGATCCTTGCCCTGGTAGTCGCCCACGCGGATATCGGTCACGACGAGCTGGGCGCGCTCGGCGGTCTCGCCGGGGTCCTCGCTCTTCGGTCCGGAGTCCGCAGGCCTGGCAGAGGGATCGGAGGTCTCGGTCTCGTCCGGAGCAAGGGCCCGGGCCAGCGCGGCCGGGGAGGATCCCGCCGTGGTGGTCTGGCTGGTGGTGGGGGATTCGGTCGAGGTGTCGGCTCCACATCCCGCCAGCCCCAGGGACGCGACGGCGGTGAGGGCGGCGGCCGCGGCGAAGCGGCGGTGATGGATACGCATACGTCCACCCTAGATCCCTCTGGTCACTTTTGTCCCACAAGGTGGCTACAGTTACGCCTCCCCGCGGGATGGGGCACCATGGGGTCGTGTCAGATACCGATTCCGCCACACACCCGGGTTGGTGTTCCCTGCAGTCCGCCGACGAGCCCCCGGCAGGCACCGCCGCCCACGAGGAGTCGTGGGTGCTGCTGGAGGTCCCCGGGCGCTGGGGGCGCGACATCTTCGACGGTGAGGCCCTGGGCGAGGACCTGTCCCGACGTCTCAAGGAGCACATCGCGGACTGCGGGTCGCGCATGCTCTTCATCCGTCGGCCCGGCCGCGAGGGGCAGCGCCTCGACCGGCACCGCTTCTACCTCTGCGACACCCGCCCCGACCGGCAGAGCATCCGCGCCGGCCGCGTCGACGGGCCTGAGGAGTTGCTCGGACTGGACCTGTCTCCGGACGGGCACGTGGCCGGTACCCGCGAGGTCGCGGCACCTGTGCCACTCGTGTGCACCCACGCCAAGCGTGACCAGTGCTGCGCTGTGCGGGGCCGCCCCGTCGCGGCCGGCCTGGAGTCAATGTTGGGCGGGCGCCTGGCAGCGCTCGACCCCGATGCCGCGGTGTGGGAGTGTTCCCACACCGGGGGGCACCGCTTCGCCCCGGTCCTGTTGTTGCCCGGCACCGGTTACACCTATGGGCCCGCGGAGGTGGCCCACGCGGCCGGGATCGTCGAGGCGGCACTGGACGGCCGGGTCGTCACCGAGAACCTGCGGGGCCGTAGCACCTGGCCACCGGCCGGTCAGGTGGCGGAGGTGGCCGTGCGGAACTCCGGTGTGGAGGCGGGGCCGGGCGACCTCGTCGTCACGATCGACCCCGATTCCCCGCGCGTGGCCGTGGTCCGCCACACAGACGGACGCGCCTGGCGCGTCGAGGCGGGCACCCGCCCACTGCCTCCACGGTCCCAGAGCTGCCGTAAACCGCCCGGCGAGGCGTCGGCGTGGGTCGTGGAGTCGTTCACCCAACTCTGAGCCCATGCACCGGGCCCCGGTGGGTGAGGCCCGGTGAACTGGTACCACGGCCCCAGGACCTGGACCGAGCTGGAGCGGGTTCTGTCCGGCCGGCCGAACCCGCGTGGGCCTCACAACCCGCACCCCGGTGACGGCAGCGACGCCCCCGCCTGGTCCCGTCGACGGGGTGAGTACACCCCGCCTCACGGGCGCCGGACGCCGGGACGGGTGCCCTACGCCGAGCTCCACGCCCATTCCGCCTTCAGCTTCCTGGACGGCGCCTCCTCACCCGAGGCGATGGCGGAGGCGGCGGCGGAACTGGGGCTGACCGCGCTGGCGATCACCGATCACGACGGCTTGTACGGGGTCGTCCGATTCGCCGAGGCGGCGTCCGAGCTGGGTCTGGCGACCGTCTTCGGTGCCGAGCTCTCGCTGCCCGGGGGTGAACACCTGCTCGTGTTGGCCCGCGGAGGGGAGGGCTATCGCAGACTCTCGCGTGCGATCGCCCACGCCCACCTCAGGGGAGGTGCGAAGGGTGAACCGCGGTACGAGATCGGGGAGCTCGCCGAGGCCGCCGGTGGTCACTGGTACGTGCTCACCGGGTGTCGCAGAGGGCGGGTGCGGCGAGCCCTCGAACGCGGCGGCGCGGGTGTGCCCGGCGTCGACACCGCGGCTGCGGGTGCAGCGCTGGGCGAGCTCGTCGACCTGTTCGGACGGGACCGGGTGGTCGTGGAGCTGACCTGTCAC